>DATJLY010000345.1:0-2140 GCA_035509095.1 Allostellaceae bacterium
ACGACATCAATCAGCTTCGCGACTTGCCGCTCGCGGTGGCGGAGACGCCGATCGGTCAGACCGCCACGGTGAAAGTGTGGCGCGACGGCCATGACCTGACCCTGTCGCCGGTCATCGCCGCGATGCCGGCGAACCCGCAGCAGCAGTTCGCCGAGAATGGCGAAAGCAATGGCTCGACGAGCACGATGGGGCTGAGCCTCACCCGCCTGACGCCGGAATGGCGCCAGCGGCTCCATGTCGAGAAGGACGTCAAAGGCGTCGTCGTGACCCATGTCGCCAATGACAGCCCGCTCGCCTCGCTCGGCGTGCAGGAAGGCGACGTGATCGAGGCGATCAACCGCCAGAGCGTCGACACGCCCGAAGCGGCGGCGCACGAGTTCGACCAGGTGAAGAACGAAAAGAGCGCCGACAAGAGCGTGCTGCTCCTCATCAATCGCCACGGCATCAACCAATACGTGGCGATGTCGGTCGAGGAGAATGGCGGCGGCGGGAACGGCTGATCCAAGCGACACCCTGCTCCATCTTTGGGGCAGGGAAGGGCGAGGGGCGGTTTTCGTTGTCTCGCCGGCGCTATCCCAGCGCTCTTCCCCTCACCCGGCCCTCTCCCCTCGCGGGGAGAGGGTTTTTGCTTGCTTGGTTTCCGCCTGCGGCTGCCGCGCCCGTTCGGCGAGGGTGCGGATGAGTCCCGCGACGCCGCGCGGCATCACATACATGCAGCCGATCAGGAACACGCCATAGATCGCCCAGGGTGCGGCGTCCGAGATTTCGCTTGCGACGTTCGGCACGAACTCGATGAAGATCGCGCCGAAGACGGCGCCTGCGATCGAGGCGACCCCGCCCACCACGATGCCGACCATGAAGAAGAGGCTCAGGAAGATCGGAAAGCTGTCGGGCGCCACATATTGCGTCACGATCGCGCCCAGCGCGCCGCCGATCCCGGTGAACATCGCGCTGATCCCGAAGGTCGAGGTCTTGTAGAACGCCGTGTTGATGCCCATCGCGGCGGCCGCCGTCGGATGATCGCGGATCGCGACCAGCGCGCGGCCGGTGCGCGCGCGCAGCAAATTCCAGCCGATCACATAAAGCGGCACCGCGATGACGAGACACAGGAAATAGAGCCACTGATCGGCATTGATCGGCAGATGCAGCGGCGGATCGGGCTTGACGAGGGTGATGCCCTGCACCCCGCCGGTCCAGCCTTCGAGCAGCCGGTATTTCAAAAGCTGGGGCGTCGCGACCGCGAGCGCGAAGGTGGCGAGCGCCAGATACAGCCCTTCGAGCCGCAAGGCCGGCAGCCCGAACACATAGCCCGCGCCAAGGCAGACGGCGCCTGCGATCGGGATCGTGGCCCAATAGGGGATGTCGGTCTGCGACACGAGGATCGCCGTCGTATAGGCGCCGATCGCATAGAACGCGCCATGGCCCAGCGAGATCTGCCCGTTGAACCCGACCAGGATGTTGAGGCCCAGCAGCACGATCGCATAATCGATGACCATCGTGGCCTGGAACACGTGATAGCTGCTGAGAAGGAACGGCAGCACGACGAGCCCGACCGCCAACACGGCTAAGCCGGCCCAGCGCAAGGTGGGGTTGTCGGTCATACCCGCGTCACCAAGGCGCGGCCGAAGAGGCCCGAGGGCCGCAGCAGCAGCACGCCGACGATGATCACCAGTGCCACCGACAGCTTGATCTCGGTCCCGACCACATAGGCGCCGGCGAGATTCTCAAGGACGCCGACGAGGAAGCCGCCGGTCGCGGCGCCCCACGGATTGTTGATGCCGCCCAGAAGCGCGGCCGCGAAGCCATAGAGCAGCACGCCATCCATCATGGTCGGATCGAGATAGACGATCGGCGCCGCCATCATGCCGGCGACCGCGCCGATGGTTCCCGCCAGACCCCAGCCCAGCGCCAGCATCCAGCCGACCCGGATGCCGACGAGCCGGCTCGAGATCGGGTTCTGCGCCGCCGCCCGCATCGCGAGCCCCAAGGGCGTGAAGCGGAAGAACAGATAGACGAGCGCCAGCATGGCCAAGGTGACGACGATCATGCCGACCTCGTGCGGCGACATGTACGAGCTGCCGTACCAGGCATCCGACGGGAACGGACTGGGGAAGCTCTTGATGGTATAGCCGTAGATGAA
>DATJLY010000346.1:0-7107 GCA_035509095.1 Allostellaceae bacterium
CGGCGCGCCGGTTGCCCAATCGATCAGCGCGTCGACCTTGCCCGAGGCGAGCATCGGTCCGTGAACCTTGGGATCGAGGCTGACCATCTTGACGCTCTTAGGGTCGATGCCGTTGAGCGAAAGCACGGCCGCCCAAAGCGCGTCCTCGCCGCCAAAGGGCGCATTGCCTACCGTCTTGCCGACGAGATCCTTGATCGTGGTGATGCCGTTGCCCTTTACGGTGATGACGGAATCCGGAAGCTTGGTATAGACCGAGAAGAAGGCCTTGACGGGCACCGCCCCCTGGGCCCGGGCGTTCAGCAGCGTCCCCATGTCCCCGGTCGCGAAATCGGCGGTTCCGGTTGCCGCGCGGATGATGGCGTCGCCGGCGCCCCGGCTGCTCTTTACGGTGACGTTGAGCCCGTCCTCGGCGAAAAAACCCTTCACCACGCCGATAAAGACCGGCGCCTTGCCGCCGCTCGGCAGCCAATCGAGCTGACACGTGACATCCTCGGCGGCGCGCGCCACGGTCGGAGCGACGGAAATTGGCAGGCACAACAACGCGAACGCTCCTGCCAGGATCGAATTGCCAATCTCTCTCACACGCATGGGCTGTCGCCTCTCATGTTTTGCGTTCCGCCGCCGCGGTACCCAAACGGACTCGGCAGTTCATTCAATTTCCATGCCAGCCTTGCCAATCCGACCCATTGCAAACGGAGGTCGCCATGATGCGCCAGATCACCACGCCCGAGGTTCCCGAGCCACCGGGCGCGATCTATTCGAACTGCCTCGTGGTGGGCCAGACCATCTATCTGTCGGCTCAGCACGCCGGCGCGCCGGGCGGTGGCATCCTCGGCGACGGTACCGTCGTCGATCAAGCGCGCCAGGCGCTGCGCAAGATCAAGGCCCTGGTCGAGGCGGCAGGCGGCCGCATGTCGGATGTCGTCAAGCTCACGGTCTTCCTCACCGACATGGCGCATCGCACCGAGCTCAACAAGGCGAGAAGCGAATTCTTCACCGGGTCGGGCCCGTGTTCGACGCTGGTCGCGGTTCCAACGCTCATCGCGCCCGGGCTCGCGCTCGCGATCGATGCCGAAGTGGTGATCGGCGCCGGCGGCTGACGCCGGCGCGCGCCAACGCGAGGATGCGATGTCCAAGCTCGCTGTGACAATGGCGGTCGGTCCCTACGACCATGTCCGGGATTTGGCGACGGGCGAAGTCGCGGTGGAGGGCGTCGATCTCAATTTCCTCCGCCTGCCGACGCTCGAGATCTTTCATCGCTTTACCCATCGTCGCGAGTTCGACGTGGCCGAGATGTCGTTCGGCCGCTACATCTCGCTGTTTTCCCAAGATGCGCCGATCATCGCGATACCGGTCTTCCCATCGCGTCTCTTTCGCCTCGCGTCGATCTTCGTTCCAGCCGGGGGCTGCGTTGCCCAGCCGCAGGATTTGGCGGGCAAGCGGGTCGCGGTCCCCGAATGGTCGCAGACCGCAACGATCTACGTCCGGGGGTGGCTGCAGCATCAGATCGGGGTCGACCTTCGCGGCATACGCTGGTTCACGGCGGGAAACCACGGCGCCAACCCGCACGGAGAGCAAGTGGCATTGAAGCTGCCAAAGGGAATCGAGATCACGCATGTCGGCGATCGCTCGATCGGCGATCTCCTGGTCGAAGGCGGGGTCGACGCGGTGTTCGCCGCCGGCGCGCCGCACCAATTTCTCGCCGGCGATCGGCGCATCACGCGGCTCTTTCCGGACTTCCGCGCGGCCGAAGAGGCATACCACCGCACGACCGGCATTTTTCCGATCATGCACGTCATCTGTCTGCGTCGCGACCTCGCCGAGCGGAACCCATGGCTGGCAATGAATCTGCTGAAGGCGTTCGAGCAGGCAAAGCGCAACAGCCTCGCCCGGCTCGCCGACGAAGGCATGTCCTACTACGCGGTACCGTGGCTCACGGCTCAGGTGCGGGCGATCGTCTCCGAGTTCGGAGAGGATTTTTGGCCGTACGGTGTCTCGCCCAATCGCGCGACCCTTGATGCCTTCACGCGCTACGCGGTGGAGCAAGGGGTCAGTCACAAAGAGCTCGGTGCATCGGACCTGTTCGATGCCGGCGCGCGGGAACTGTCATCGTCCTATGGCCGGCTCTGACGCCATGCCGCGGGTGCGCCCTCCGACGTCAGAGGCGACATGACCTTGCGCGAGGAGCTGACCGACGTAGCGCTCGGGCGGACCCCGCCCGATCTCGTCATCAGGGGCGGAACGGTTGCGAATGTCCTTACCCGCGAAATCTACCGCGCGGACATCGTGATCAAGGGCGACCGGATCGCGGCGGTTCTGGCGCCGGGTACAGCGCCGGTTGGCGGCGACACCGCGACGCTCGACGCAAGCGGCTGTGTCGTCGCGCCCGGACTAATCGATCCGCATGTTCATATCGAGAGCTCGATGATCACCGTGAGCGAGTATTCGCGCGCGGTGGTGCCGAGGGGCGTGACCGCCGTCGCCGAAGACCCGCACGAGATCGGCAATGTGTTGGGCGAGGCCGGAATCCGCCTCATGTTCGAGGAAGCGCGGCGCGTGCCGCTCAAGGTGCTGTTGCGTGTTCCGGGACGCATTCCGGCGATGCCCGCATGGATCGAGACGTCGAACGGATCGCTTGATCTCGACGCGACCAAAGGCATGGCGGAATGGCCAGAGGCGGTTTGTCTCGCCGGCGACATCAATCCGCAACTGATCCTCAACAAGGATCCGGAGCAAGTCGCGAAGATGATGTGGTTCGCCGCGCAGGGCCGCACGATTTCCGGGCAGTCGCCGGGTCTCGCCGGGCCCGCGCTCAGCGCCTATGTCGCGGCCGGGCCGGAGGATTCGCACGTCGCCAAAAGCGTCGCGGAGGTTGTGGACAATATCCGGCTGGGCCTGCGCTCGATCATCGCGCTGCGGCCGGGGCGGCGGCTCGACCGGTCGCACATCAAGGAGTTGGCGGGCCTCGTCCGCGACCGGCGGCTCGATACCCGGATGCTGCAATTCTGCACCGACGACATTCACGCCCATCACCTTCATGCCGAGGGGCACCTTGATTACCGCATGCGGGTGGCGAACGAAGAGGGCATGGATCCGCTGGTCTCGTTGCAAATGGCGACCATCAATGTTGCCGAAGGGCTTCGCATCGATCGCGACTATGGCAGCGTCAGCCCCGGCAAGCATGCCGATCTCGTCCTTTTCCGCGACCTTGCGACGGTCGACGTGGCGATGGTTTTGATCGACGGCAAAATCGCTTTCGATGATGCCGGCTATCGTCCCGGGGACGTCGCGCCCTTCCGTTATCCCGACTGGGCCAAGCGCACGGTGCGGCTATCCTCCCGGGTAACGCCCGATGACTTGACGATCCGCGTCCCGCACAACACGCATGCAGCGGTGGTGAATTGCATCCGCGCGACCGTTCCGAAGGAGCGGCGGGAAATCCGGCTCGACGTGCGCGATGGGGTGGTCATGCCCGATGCCGCGCAGAATGTATCGGCGATCGCGGTGATCGACCGCCACTCCGGGTCGGGTCGGTGCGGGCGCGGCTTCGTCACCGGCATGAGCCTGAAGCGCGGTGCGGTCGCCGCCTCGGTCAGCCACGACGCGCATAATCTCTTCGCGCTCGGGCCCAGCTTTTCCGACATGGCGCTGGCGCTTAATCGGCTCGTCGAGATGGGCGGCGGATATGCGGTCGCGCTGGACGGCGAGATCGTCTGCGCTTTGGCGCTGCCGATCGCCGGCCTCATGTCGGAAGCGCCGCTTGCGGTGGTGGCGGAAGAGACCGACCGGTTGGAACGGATGCTGGTCGATCGGCTCGGCTGCAGTATCGAGGAGAGAACACTTGCGGCGCTGAATTTTCTCTGCCTGGCCAATCTTCCGCATTACGGATTTACCGACCATGGAGTTATCGATTCCGATGCGATCTCCTTGGTCGATCCCGTCGTCGCTCTGATCGAGGGCAACCTCTGACGCGAAGCGTCAGGAGATGGCCTTTCCCGCACGCGTGGCGGCGCCATTCTTCTCTCCCATTCACGCAAGCGGCAGGCTGAGCGGCGTGAGCTCGTTGACCGTGCGCTGCGAAAAATCGACGTATGGCACGTTCGCCATGAAGGCTTCCTGCGCCTCCTCGATGAGCCGCCCGATCCGGGCGCGATCGATCGTCAATACCGTGCCTCCCGCGACGACCTGTCTCCCGTCGACGAAGACGTCCCGCACGCCGCGGTCGGCCGCTGTGTAGACAACGCTGCGCAAGGGATCGCGCACGGGCATCATGCTCGGCGCGTCGAGATCGAGAAGGACGAGATCGGCCTTCGCGCCGGGCGCGATGCGACCGAGATCGTCCCGGCCGAGCGCGGCGGCGCCCCCTACCGTCGCTGCCGCAAAAACTTCGGAGAGCGTGATCGCCTCGATATTCCGGGCCGAGATGCGCGCCATCGTCGCGGCAAGGCGGATCTCTTCCATCATGTTGTGCGGTTCGGTGTCGGTGCCCATCGCGACGCGAACGCCGTTTCGGATATAGGTGCCAAGGCCCTCGAGCATTTGCCCATAGCGCGAAAAGACGAGCGGACAATGCGCCACGGCGGCGCCCGACTTGACGATAAGATCGATGTCGCGCCGGGTCGGCCATTGCACCCAGGAGTGATGGTCGAGAAACAAGGCATGGCCGAGCAGCGTGTCAGGGCCGAGCACGCCGATCCGGTCGAGCCACTGTACCGGCGACAGCCCGTGGCGCCGGGTCATTTCCTGGAACTCGATGACGCTTTGCGAGCAATGCATCGTGAGACGCATGCCGCGGTCCCGCGCCGCGGCAAGCGCCTCGCTCAGGAACTCGGCGCTGCACGTATCGACCTGTGCCGGCGCGATGATGCCGTCGAGCCGGCCAGAGACGTGCGCGCGCGCCTGATCGACGACCGCAAGCGCGGCGATGAAGTCGCGGCGGCCCTTATCCCGATCCCAGACATATTCGACGACCCGACCTTCGGGAACGTTCCAGTCCGCCTCGCGAAACATCGGCCCGGCATAAGCCCGGATGCCGCTTTCGGCGAGCGTGTCGAGCCATCCATCATAGGCCACGGCGAGGTCGACGATGGTCGTCACACCGCTGGTCAGCAGCTCGGAAATGGCCATCAGCGTCGCGGCGTAATTGGCCTTGAGCTGCGCCGCCCGGCCGCCAACCTGCTCCGCCAGCTTGCCGGTGATGAACGGCGCCTTGGCATCGAAGATGCCCGACATATAGAGCTTGGGGTTGCCCAATTCCTCGATGAGGCCGCGGCCGATGCATTCCGAGACGAGATGGGAATGAACATCAACAAACCCCGGCATGACGCAGACGCGCGACCCATCGATGACCTTGTCCGCGGCGCCCGGATAACGCGGGCCGACATGCACGATGCGATCGTCGGCGAAGGCGATGTCGATATTGCGGCGATAGACGTGCCGACCGTTGCTCGCATCCCAGGCGACCGCCCAGTCGACGTTGCGGATGAGCGTTGTTGTCATCATCCTCCCCTTTGTTGCCGTTCCTTTGCCCGGTCAAGCACCACGACCACCCGACGCGAGTGTCCGGGCGAGGCAGGTCCGACCATGGAGCTTTCCGACCGACGCCTCAGCTCACGTGACAGGCATTTGCCTGCGCCACCACCGCCGCGTGGTCGAAATCGTTGACCTTGGCCCAGAAGTCGGGGATGCCGACGATGTAGTCAGCCGGGTTGGCGATCTTGTGGTCGATGAGCTTGGTGTCGATGAGGAAGTCTTCAAGCTTCGAAAATTGGTCTGGCGTCACCCTGCCCCAAAGCTTGCCGCCGCCCAGGGCCAGCGCGAGCTTGAGGCTGGTGAGCTGCGCGTCGAGGCGGTGATCGTCCGCCTTGGCAAGATTTTCCTCGCTGTCGCCGGTCGGCTTGGTATCGGGGAAGTGCTGCCATTGCAGCTTGCGAACGCAATCGGGATTGGTGACGGCGAACAGCGATGCCTTGGCCGCGCCGCGCACAATGGCTTCGACCATCTTGGGATTCTTGGCGATCGTCGTCTGCATGGCCGACAGCGAGAAGTCGGGATATTTTCGCCACCTGGGATCATAGAAATAGCGCAATTTCGCGCCCATCACCTCGAACGACGCATTTGCAGAGCCCCAGAACATCAATCCCTGCACCCGGTCGGAATGCAGCGCCTGGAGCGCGGTCGGACCAGCACCGACGGCGACGAGGGTGACGGCCTTGGGATCGAGGCCGCTGTCGTTGAGGTAGGATTGCAGCAGCCCGACCGCACCCGACCCGAGGCTCGACACGCCGACCAGCTTGCCTTTGAGATCCTTGATGCTCTTATACGGGCTGTCCGCGCTCACCACCACCGACCAGTCGATCACCGTGTTGAGCATCACGTCGCGAATCTGAATGCCGTTGGTGTTCAACGCTTGGATGAGCGGCGCCGAATTGACTTCCGCGAAGTCCACATTGCCTGCGCTCATCACCTGAATGGATTGAAGCGAGCTGCCGCCGGCAAACACGCTGACATCGTATCCTTCGTCGCGCCAATAATTGAGGGCGAGCGGCATCTCGACCCACGGATAGGTGACGTTCATTACCGGCGTGCCAATGGCGATCTTCACTTTTTCCAGGGGCTTTTGCTGCGCTTCTGCCGGCGGACCCAGAAGAAGGATCGCGGCGGCGGCAAGCAGCGCGGTCCGCAAGTAAGATGTCGGAGAGCTCGCCCACCTGTTGCGCTGCCGCCTCTGACAATCCGCCATCTCGCCCGTCCTTTCACCGGTTCAACGAGTCGCGCGCGCAAGCGCGCCCAAGCAGAAGCAGATTGCAAACCCTGGGCCAAAGGATTGCATGAGAGTTGGCCGATATTTGCCGAACCTCACGTCGCCTCCGCTCAAAATTTATGCAATTTGTGCAATCGAAGAACAATTTCTGTGACGATGACTTGGCGGGAGGGGCGACCACTCCTTGGCACGGAAACTGCAAGCTGAACAGGCAATGCCTTTGAAAGTTCCGTCGATCAAAGGCGCAACTTTGGCGATCGCCCAGGGATCGGCCATTGTCGAGCTTGCGCCGCGCCCTGCGATCCTGGTCCGCGATGTGACCAAGACGTATCGCACCCGGACCG
>DATJLY010000347.1:0-4855 GCA_035509095.1 Allostellaceae bacterium
CGGGGAGCGTCTTAAGCGGCGCCGGCGCTGCAGAAGCGCCAGCTTCCGCCGGTATGGCCATAGAGCAGGAAATAGCGCTTGTCGCCGCCATGGGTGATCAGCACGGTGAGGCGATCGCCGGTGCAGGGATCGAGCGCGTTGGTCGGCGCGGAAAGCCGCTTCACTTTGGCACAGGCGGCGGTGCCGGGCGGCAGATCGGGCGTCGACACCTTGTCGAGCGGCTTGCCGTCAATCTCGACGAAATAACCCTGGGAGGCGCCGCCCTTCACGTTCGCCTTCACCTCGATCCGGCCAAAGCGCGACTTGTATAGGCCGGCATCCTGAACCCCGTCGGTCAGCCCCGACGCGACCGGCCGAAACGCGATCGCCGCGCAAGAAGGCGGCTCCTTTTTCTCCGCGGCCAGCGCGGGCAGCGTAGCAAGAGCGAAAGCCGCAAGCGCGGCCGCGGTCAAAAACCTGGGCATCTTCCTTCCCCTCGTCCTCTGAACCAACGACGCCCCCTTTGCGCGCAAGTGTAGTTGGTTCGCATTCCCGGCGGAAGCAAAAGGGAACCGGCCGGCGCCTGTCGGATTTGTTATTTCAACCGCGCGCCGAAACGCTCTATGGATCGGCATGATCCGCGCGATCATGCCTTTCGCGATCCTCGCCGTGCTGTCGACCCCCGCGGCGCGCGCCGCCCCGGTCGACGTCGCGCTTGTCCTTGCGGTCGACGTTTCCGAAAGCGTCGATGCCGGCGAATACCAGCTTCAGCACGAAGGCATCGCGCGCGCGTTCGAAAGCCCGGCCGTCGTCGCCGCGATCGGCGCCGGGCCGCACGGCGCGATCGATGCCACCGTGATCGAATGGTCCGACCGCGACAAGCAGGTCGTCACGGTCGACTGGACCCGGATCGGCGACGCCAAGACCGCCGCCGCGTTCGCGGCCGCCGTGCGGGCGAGCCCGCGCAGCTCGCACGGGCTCACGGCGATCGGCGACGCGCTGCTCGCGGCCGCGGCCGCCTTCAAGCGCGAAAAGGACGTGCCCGATCACCGCGTCATCGACGTGTCGGGCGACGGCATGGCGAATATCGGGCCGAAGCCCGACACGGTGCGCGACGCGCTGGTGGCGCAGGGGATCACGATCAACGGCCTCGCCATCCTCAAGACCGAGCCGTGGCTCGACGACTATTACAGCCGCGACGTGATCGGCGGCGACCACAGCTTTCTGCTCAAGGTCGAGGATTTCCAGTCCTTCGCGACGGCGATCCAGCAGAAGCTTCTGGGAGAGATCGCGGCGCGGCCGATACCCGACCGCGCCGCGCTGCTTCAGATGCAGTAGGTCTTGATCGGCGTGAAGCCGTTGAAGCACACCGAGGCATAGCTCGACGTATAGGCGCCGGCCGACAGGAACTGGACCTTGTCGCCGACTTTCAGCGCCAGCGGCAGGTTGTACTCGGTCTTCTCGTAAAGGATGTCGGCGCTGTCGCAAGTCGGCCCCGCCACCACCACCGGGCCCACCGCGCCGCCGTCCGCGGGCGTGCAGATCCGGTACTTGATGCTCTCGTCCGCGGTCTCGGCCAGGCCGTTGAACTTGCCGACATCGAGATAGACCCAGCGTTTCTCGTCGCCGGCGGACTTCTTCGAAATGAGGACGACCTCGCTCTGGATGACGCCCGCGTCGCCCACGATGGAGCGGCCCGGCTCGACGATGATCTCGGGCAGGTCGTTGCCGAAATGCCTGGTGATCGCCGCCATCACCGCCGCCGCGTAGCGCTCGACGGGCTGCACCTCGCCGCGATAGCGCGCCGGGAAACCGCCGCCGATATTAACCATGCGGAGGCTGATGTCCGCCTGCGCCAGCACCGAGAACATCTCGGCCGCGCGGCCGATCGCGCCATCCCACTGCCCGAGGTCGGTTTGCTGCGAGCCCACGTGGAACGAGACGCCATAGGGATCGAGCCCCAGGTCGCGGGCCCGGCGCAGCAGGTCGACCGCCATCTCGGGCGCGCAGCCGAACTTGCGCGAGAGCGGCCATTCCGCGCCCGTCGTCTCGATCAGGATGCGGCAGAAGACGCGCGAGCCGGGCGCCGCGCGCGCCAGCTTGTCGAGCTCGGCCTCGCTGTCGAACGCGAAGAGCCGCAGGCCCTTCTCGTAGGCGAAGGCGATGTCCCGCTCCTTCTTGATCGTGTTGCCGAACGAGATCCGCTCGGGCTCGACGCCGCGGTCGAGGCACAGGTCGATCTCGTTCGGGCTCGCCACGTCGAAGCTCGAGCCCATGCTGGCGAGCTGGGCCACGATCTCGGGCGCCGGATTGGCCTTCACGGCATAGAACACGCGGGCGAGCGGCAGATAGCGCCGCAGATCGCGATAGGCCTCCGCCACCACGTCGATATCGACGACGAGGCACGGCGTCGCCGGCTGCTGCTCGGCGAGATAGCGGGCGATCTTCTGGTTTGTGACCGCGCTGCGCAGGACGGCATGAGCCGATCGGCGGCGCGGCCGGACCACCACAAGTTCCGGCACTTCCTTGCCGGCAGGGGCCGCTACGCGAGCAGCGGCGAGTGCACGAGCCACCATTGTCTTTACCAATCATGAAAGATGGTTAAACGACGTTGCGAACCGTTGGGCGGGGACGACATGTCCCGACACCGGCAAAATTGTTAGTTCTTACTACTTGGTTCGCTGGAGGCCCGGCGGCCGCCGCCGCCGCGTGCGTCGCGGATGTGGCGGGTTGTGGCGTCGGGGCAGGGCGGAGCGGCCCTGCGCTGGATTGCAACCATATCGACCTCCCTCTCGGGACCGGTCCACGATGACCGGATCTTCCAAAAAGGACGCGTTACGTCGTTGCATAACCACGATGGGCCATAGGCACGTGCGAATTGCGTCGCGGCGCGAATACATACGCGCATCTTTGAGCTATTCAAGAGAAAAATCGATGCGCCGGAAATTTTTTGCGAAAATTCGTCGCGCCGCGCGCTCGCGTCGCGTTAACGCGGCGGCGACAGTGTGATCACCGCCACCGGCGCGCCGCTCCGCGCGTCGAAGAGAAGGAGCTGCTCGCCGCCTTCGGCAAGCGCCACGCGCACCAGGAGGCGGTCGCCGGAAAGTTCCGTGGCAATGATGCGGCTTCCCGCGGGAAGCGCTTCGCGGAGCGGACCGGCGCTCGCCTGGGCGAGCGGCGCGCCCCGCTCGACGCGCACGGTGACGAGCATGGCGAGCGCGATGACGCCCGCGACCAGCAGCACGCCCATGACGACGACCAGGACCTTGAGAGCCCGCATGGTTCGGGTCCACTTTAGCGGCCATGAAGCCAGATCAGCCGGAGGCCGGCGAGACGCTGCGCACCGTCACCGCCGGTGATGCCGATGGCGGCGAGCGGATCGACCGGATGCTCGCCACCCATCTCGGCGATCTCTCGCGCACACGGCTCAAACGGCTTGTCGAGCTGGGCCGGGTGAGCCTCGGCGACGCGACGATAAAGGACCCCTCTATGCGGGTCAAACCAGGGCAGAGCTTTCGCGTGCGGGTGCCCGCGCCCGCCGTCGACCGGCCCGAGCCTCAGGCGATCGCGCTCGACATCCTGTTCGAGGACGAGCACGTCATCGTGATCGACAAGCCGGCCGGACTGGTCGTCCACCCGGCGCCCGGAAATCCCGACCATACCTTGGTCAACGCGCTCCTCGCCCATTGCGGCGACACGCTCGCCGGCATCGGCGGCGTGAAGCGGCCGGGCATCGTCCATCGCCTCGACAAGGACACGAGCGGCCTCATGGTGGTGGCGAAGAGCGAGCTCGCCCATGCCCGGCTCGCCGCCGACTTCGCCGCGCGCCGGATCGAGCGCGCTTATCAGGCGCTGGTCTGGGGCGTGCCCGCCGCCGCCACCGGCGAGATCGACGCGCCGATCGGCCGCAGCCCACAAAACCGCAAGAAGATGGCCATCGTCGCGCGCGGCGGAAAGCCCGCTATCACGCGCTATCGGGTGCTGCGACAATTTTCGGACAAGGCCGCGCTTGTCGAGTGCCGTCTCGCGACCGGCCGCACGCACCAGATCCGCGTCCATTTGAGCGCGCGCGGCCATCCGCTGATCGGCGACCGCACCTATGGCGGCGCGCGCGCCGCCATCGCCCCCTTCCCGCGTCAGGCGCTCCACGCCGTGAGACTGGGCTTCCAGCATCCGGCGACCGGCGAGACGCTTCGCTTCGAAAGCCCGCTACCGCCGGATTTTGCGGCCCTGGTCAAGGAGATGGAGCGGCTCTTTCGCGACCCTGCGCCAGCGCACGGAAAAGTGCGCGATTGAGGGTTTCGAATGGGGCCGGCCATGCTCTAGCATCCCGCGCATGGCCTCTTCGCACGCCCTGCCGACGATCGCCTCCGAGGGCAATCTCGGGCGCTACCTCCAGGAAATCCGCAAGTTCCCGATGCTGGAGCCGGAGGAGGAATACATGCTCGCCAAACGCTGGCGCGAGCATGGCGACAGCGACGCGGCGCACCGGCTCGTGACGAGCCATCTGCGCCTCGTCGCCAAGATCGCGATGGGCTATCGCGGCTATGGCCTGCCGCTCTCGGAGCTCATCTCCGAGGGCAATGTCGGCATGATGCAGGCGGTGAAACGGTTCGACCCCGAGCGCGGGTTCCGGCTTGCGACCTACGCCATGTGGTGGATCCGCGCCTCGATCCAGGAATACATTCTGCACTCCTGGTCGCTCGTGAAGATCGGCACCACCGCCGCGCAGAAAAAACTGTTCTTCAATCTGCGCCGTCTCAAGGGCGAGATGAAAGCAATCGACGACGGCGACCTTTCGCCCGAGATGGTGCAGGAAATCTCGGAACGCCTCGAAGTGCCGGAGGAAGATGTCGTCAACATGAACCGCCGCATG
>DATJLY010000348.1:0-2443 GCA_035509095.1 Allostellaceae bacterium
TCGTGCGCTCGGCCGCCATGCGTCGGGCAAGCCCGCGGATGGTTTCCGCCGGCACCGCGGTGATGCGCTCGGCCCAATCCGCGTCCTTGGGTTGGCCGTCGCGCGTGCCCATGAGATAGGGCAGGACGCGCTCGAACCCGACGCAATAGCGCCCGAGGAAGGCCCGGTCGTGCAATCCTTCCGCCACCAGCGTATGCGCAAGCGCCAGGATCATCGCGGTGTCGGTGTTGGGCCGGATCGCGATCCAGTCCGGCGCGATGCGGCCGGGCCCGTCATCGCGGATCGGGCTCACATTGATCAGCGTCACGCCGGCGCGGCCCAGCGCCTCGATCCAGCCGCCGATCGCGTGATAGGCGCAGCCGCCCTTCGAGACTTGCGTGTTCTTGGGATTGGCGCCGCCGAACAGCACCATGAGCCGTCCATGCCGCGCGATCGACGACCACGAGGTGACCGGCCCGCTGACCGCTTGCGGGCTGCCAAGGATGTGCGGCAGGAAGGTGAGCGCCGTGCCGAAGCTGTAATTGCTGGTCTGGTCGACGAAGCCGCCCGCAGCGGCGAGGAAGCGCCGCACCTGTACCCGCGCCTCGTGGAAGAGGCCCGCCGACGACCAGCCTTGCGAGCCGCCCATGATCCCGCCGGGACCGTGCGTGTCGCGGACGCGCCGCAACTCTCCCGCCACGAGATCGAGCGCGCGCTCCCACGAGACCGGCACGAACGCGTCGCGCCCGCGTCCTTCGCCATTCCCGCGCCCGTGCTTCAGCCAGCCTTCGCGTACCATCGGCCGCGCGATGCGCGTGTCGGAATGCACCGAAGCGGGGATGTTCTCGATGAGCGGCGAGGGATCGGGATCATGCTCGAACGGCCGCACGCCGACGACGCGGCCATCCTCGACGACGGCGCTGAACGCGCCCCAATGGGAATGATGGTGGACGAGCGTCTCCGCCATGGGCACCTCGCGGCTCCGGACGAAAGATGCTAGCACAGAGGCGGCCTATCGGGAGGCGCCAATGACCCATGCCGAGACAGCGGACTGGTTCCGCGCGCGGCACCACCGCAAGCCATTGCTCCTGCTCCCCAATGCCTGGGACGGGGCGAGCGCGCGGATGTTCGCCGCGGCGGGGTTCGAGGCGATCGCCACGACCAGCGGCGGGCTCGCCTGGTCGCTGGGCTATCCCGACGGCGAGCACGCGCCCTGGGACGAGGTGCTGGCCGCGACACGGCGCATCGTGCGCGCGGCGCGCGTCCCCGTCACCGCCGACATCGAGGCGGGCTATGCCGACACGCCGCAGGAATTGGGCCGCCACATCGCCGAGATCATCGCCACCGGCGTCGTCGGCGTGAATCTCGAAGACGGGCTCCACGACGCGCCGCACATCCGCGACGCGGCGGACGCCCAGCGCCGGATCGACGCCGCGCGCGCGGCCGCGACGCGCGAAGGCGTGCCGATCGTCATCAACGCCCGCAGCGACCTTTATCTCTTCAATCTGCGCGACGAGGCGACGCGGTTTTCCGAGACGGTGGCGCGCGGCAAGGCCTATATCGCGGCGGGTGCCGATTGCGTCTATCCGATGGGTCTGCGCGATCCCGCGGTCATCGCGCGGTTCGTGCCGGAGGTCGGCGCGCCGGTCAACATCACCGGCCGCGCCGGCATGCCCGATGCGGCGACGTTCGAGCGCATGGGCGTCGCGCGCATCACCATCGCATCGGCGCCGACGCTCGTCGCAATGTCCGCGGTGAAAGCGCTCGCCGAGCAGCTCAAGGCCGACGGCAAATTCGACAACCTCGCCGCCGGCGTGCGCCATCCCGACGCCCAGGCTCTGTTTGCGACATGACCATCGCGCGCCGCTCCCTTCTCAAGCTCGCCGGCATGGCGCCGTTCGCCAATGCGGGCCTGGGACTGGCGTCGGCCGCCGGCCAGGAACCGGGCCCAAAGGCCGATTACACGCTGCGGATTGCAACGGGCCTCGTCGAGCTGGCCCCCGACCACATCGTCTCCACCACGCTTTATAACGGGCAGTTCCCAGGACCGCTGTTGCGCCTCAAAGAGGGCAAGCGCGTCACCGTCGACGTCCATAACGAAACGGACGCGCCCGAGCTCGTGCATTGGCACGGGCAGATGATCCCGAGCGACGTCGACGGCGCGGCCGAGGAAGGCTCCCCTTACATCCCGGCACACGGCATGAGCCGGATTTCCTATGTGCCGAAGCCGGCGGGCTTTCGCTTTTATCACACGCACGTCGTGCCGCGCGACGATCTGAACCGAGGGACCTACACCGGCCTTGCCGGGCCGCTCTATATCGAGCCGGCGAGCGATCGAGGCGCCTATGACCGCGAGATGTTTCTCGTGCTGAAGGAATTCCTGCCATCCTTCAGCGAAGGCGGCGACATGGATGTCGACGCGCTGACGGGCGCGCCCATCAAGGCGCTGCAGCAGATCGGCAAG
>DATJLY010000349.1:0-8014 GCA_035509095.1 Allostellaceae bacterium
CCGGCACCATCCGCTTCAAGGGCGAGGACGTGACGGCGCTGCCGGCCCACGGCCGCTCGCTCAAAGGCCTCGCCCGCTCGTTCCAGATCACCAGCATCTTTCAGGAATTCACCGCCCTCGACAATGTCGCCCTCGCGGTGCAGGCGCATGACGGGCACAGTTTCCGCTTCTGGCGCAGCGCGCGGCGCGACCCGTCGCTTCGCTCGCCCGCCGCGTCGCTTTTGGATCAGGTCGGCCTCGCCGAGCGGGCAGGGATCCAGGCGGCGCATCTTGCCCACGGCGAAAAGCGCGCGCTCGAGATCGCGATGGCGCTCGCGGCTCGGCCGAGGCTCCTCATCCTCGACGAGCCGACGGCCGGCATGGGCCGCGAGGATTCGGCGCGCATGGTGCGGTTCCTTGCCGGCCTCAAAGGGTCGGTCACGATGCTTCTGATCGAGCACGACATGGACGCCGTCTTCGCGCTCGCCGACCGCATCACCGTCCTCGTCTATGGCCGCGCCATCGCCACCGGCTCGCCCGCCGCGATCCGCGACAACAAGGCGGTGCGCGACGCCTATCTCGGCGAAGAGGCCGAAACAGTCCCGTCATGGCCGGCACGTTAGGCCGGCGCCTTATCGCGCGGGCGGCCGGGATGTGCCTCGTCGCGGGATTTGTCGACGCGATCGGATATACCGAGCTTGGCGCCGTGTTCGCCGCCAACATGACCGGCAACAGCGTCCTCATGGCGATCGCGATGGTGCGCGGGCAGTTCGCGCACGCGGCAAGCTATGGCGTGACGTTGGCGTCCTTCATCGCCGGCGCGGTCATCGCCGCCATCTTGCGCCGCCTTAGCGGGCGCGCGGCGGTCCCCCTCATCTGCGCGACGGCGCTGCTGCTGGCCGCAACCATGGTGCGGACGACGGCGGACATCCGACTTGCGCTGCTCGCCATGACGATGGGGTTCCAAGGCGCCGCCGTCTCGCGCTTCGGCTCGATCAATCTTCAGACCGTGGTCGTGACCGGCACGCTGGTGCGGCTCGCGGAGAATTGCGTCGATCGGATCCTGCCGACGAAACAGGCGCCCGAGCCGGGCGCGGTCAGGCTTCACCTGGCGGCGTGGATCGTCTATGGCGCGGGCGCCGCGGTCGCGATCGTCCTGCAGCACGTGATGCGGCGTCCGCTCTTCATCGCGGTCATCGTGCTTCTTCTCGTCACGATCGACGTGGCGCGCGACGAGCGGCGCGCCCGCTAACGCGCCGCCGCGAGATAGCTCGTATCGACATAGAAGCGCCAGTCATGCGCGGGCCGTGCGGCCGGCGCGGCATAGCGTTGGCGCAGGCTCAGCACTTCGGCCGCACCTTTGGGGTTGATCGCGAGATCGCGGGCGACGCCATCGCGCCGGTTGAGGAGAAGCGTCAGCACCCGCGCCAAGGTCGCCTGGTCCAGCGACGGCATCTCCTGATGCAGGATGGCGAGCGCCGCGTGCTTGTGCGCCGGCGCGACGACCCATGCCACCGCCGCGCGATAGGCCTTGAGGAAGGCGACGAGCGTGGCGCGGTGGTCTTTCGCCCAGTCCTCGCGCACCGCGCCCACGGTCGCCTGATAGGGACCAAGCGTGCCGGCGACCGTGCCCAGCCGCACAAAGCCCTTGTCCGCCGCCTCGAGATCGAGGGGAAGCGACAAGAGCGCCGCTTGCGCCTTCCCGTCCTCGAGCGCCTTCCACCGCGCGCCGCTGCTGCCGACCGGGACATAGCTCACCGCGTCCTTGGCGACACCGGCGCGGGCCAGCATGTCCTGAAGCGCGAAGCTGAACCCTGTCGTCAGCGCGTCGACCGCCATGGTCTTGCCCTTGAGCGCGGCGATCCCCTTGGTTCCCGGCGCGGCGACGAGGGTCAGGAAGCCGCTATCCATGCCCATCACGGCGACGAGGTCCATGGGACCGCCGAGATCGGCTTCGCCCCGCCCGTCGCGATAGGCGACGACATTGTCGAGCGCCGTCAGCAGCACCTGATAACTTCCGGCGGCAAGGCCTTTGAACTGATCGACCGAGCCTTTGGGATGCGACAGCGTGACCTCGATCCCCGCGCGCTGAAACAGGCCTTGTTGAATGCCCGCGAGCACCGGCAGGTTCGAGGCGCCCGGAAAGGCATTGACGCCAATCGTCTCCGCCGCGCGCGCCGGCGCGACGGCAGCGGCAAAAGCGGCGGCAAGCAGCAGCGGCTTCAACATTCGTCTGTTCCCCCAACCCTTCATACGCATGCTATCCTCTACCCTGCCCTCCGCCTCAAGGGGAGAGTGAATAACAAGAACGCTGAATTCGGGGAGAGGAAACATGATCGGCATGCGCCTCGCGCTCGTCGCGCTCGCGCTCCTCGTGTCGCTGAAGGCGAGCGCCGAGGAGATCAAGCTCGCGACATCCCGCCTTCTCGCCTATGTCGCGGTGCCGTTGATGATCGACAACGGCTTCCTCGCCGACGAGGGGCTGAAGGTCGACCTCGTCACCTTCGACTCGGCGCAGCCCATCACGGTCGCGGTGATGTCGGGCGACGTGGATTTCGGCGTCGGCGGACTGTCGGGCGCCTTCTTCAATCTCGCCGCGGGCGGAAAGCTTCGCATCATCGCCGCCGGCACGCGCGAGATGCCCGGCTTCAACGGCTTTGCCTATTTCGTCTCGAACCGCGCGTGGGCGGAGGGGCTTCGCAGCCTTACGGACCTGCCGCATCATTCCGTCGGCGTGACGCAGCTTGGCACCACGCTCGAATACAGCCTCGGCCTCGCGGTCGAGAAATACCGGCTCGATTTCTCGACCATCCGCGTCATGGCGATGAACTCCAACACCAATCTCGTCGCGGGACTGGTCGGCGGCCAGCTCGATGCCGGCGTGGTGCCCAGCGCAATCCTGCAGCCCGAGATGGAGCGCGGCACGGTGAAGCGGCTTGCCTGGGTCGGCGACGAGGTGCCGGGGATCCAGAACAACGTCGCCTATGCAAGCGAGCGCGTCATCACGCAAAACCCCGACCTCGTGGCCCGCTTCCTGCGCGCCTATCGCAAGGCGGCGCGGCTCTACCATGACGCCGTCGCCGACAACGACGAGAAACGGCGCGACGGCCCGCACTTCAAGGAAGTCGTCGCCAGCGTCGCGCAATTCGGTCATCTCACCCCGGAGCAGGCCTTGGGCGTGCTGCCATGGATCGACCGCGACGCGCGGGTCGACATCGCCGATGTGAAGCGGCAGATCGCCTGGTACCGCAGCCAGGGCATGATCAAGGGCGATGTCGATCTCGACGCGTTCCTCGACCGCCGCTTCGCCGAAGCGCTGCCGCCGCAGCCTTAAACCGCGACGCGGAAGATCGCCTTGCCGTCGACCTTGCGGTCGCGCAAATCGGCGGCGACGGCGGGAAGCTCGCGCCAGTTCCGCTCGGGCGTGACCTGCGGCTTCAGCGACCCGTCCGCGACCAGCCCTGCGAGCAGCGCGAGATCGGGCGCGAACGATTCCTCCGGGCCCGACGTGTAGGAGTGGAAGGATTGGATGCGCGCATTGTTGGCGGTCATGAAATCGCGGAAGCTGAGGCTCGTCGGCTCGCCCGATGAATTGCCGAAGATCACGACGGCGCCTTTCGGCTCGACCCGCTTCAGAGCCTCGGCAAGCGATGCGCCGCCCACGGATTCGAGCACCAGCGCATAGCGCCCCTCGGCCTTCTCGATGCCGGTGACGATCTCGGCGGCGCCCAGCGCGGCCAGATTGCGTCCGCGCCCGGGCCCGCCCACCACGGCGGTGACGCGGGCGCCGGCGCGCGCCGCGATCTGCACCGCGAGATTGCCGACGCCGCCCGCCGCACCGGTCACCAGCACGCGCCGCCCGACCAGCGGGTCGCCATAGCGCAAGGTGCGGAGCGCCGTGATCCCCGCGACCGGCAGCGCCGCCGCGTGCGCGAAGCCGACCGCGTCCGGCAAGGGCGCGATGCGATGGACCGGCGCCGCGACGCGCTCGGACCAGCCGGCGCCGTCGACGATCGCGACGACGCGCGTCCCCGCCTTTGGCCCCGATCCATCGGCGGCGGCCGTCACGACGATGCCGCTCACATCCTGTCCCGGCCGCCACCCTTCGGGCCGGATCCGCATCAAGGTCAGCTCGCCGCGGTTCAGCGAGAAATCATGCACCGCGATGACCGCTTCGTCGCGCGCCGGCGTGGGCTCGGCCACCTCGCGCAGCTCGACCGGTGCGGCGGCGCTGGACGTGTTGACCAAGGCGAGCATGGTTGCCTCCTTCGATGTCGGGCGACCATAGTATCGCGAGGACCCGGGAATGGGAGAGGATTGAGGCCATGGGCACGGCGATCACCATCAAAGAGGACGACGTGCTCGTGGTCGTCGATGTGCAGCAGGATTTCTGCCCCGGCGGCAACCTCGCCGTGCCACAGGGCGACGAGATCGTGTCGCTGGTCAATCGTCTCGGCACACGCTTTGCCAACGTGGTGCTGACCCAGGACTGGCACCCCGAAGGGCATCTGTCGTTTGCGTCCTCGCATCCCGGAAAGAAGCCCTATGACCGCGTCGAGATGCCTTATGGCGCGCAGATCCTGTGGCCCGACCACTGCGTCCAGGGCACGTCGGGCGCGGATTTCCATCACCGCCTCGACATTCCGCACGCCGCGCTCGTGATCCGCAAAGGGTTTCACCCGGCGATCGATTCCTATTCCGCCTTCTTCGAGAACGACCACACGACACCGACCGGGCTCGCGGGATATCTGCGCGAGCGCGGCCTGAGGCGCGTGTTCCTGGCCGGGCTCGCCCTCGATTTCTGCGTCGGATATTCGGCACTCGACGCGGTGCGCGAGGGTTGCGCCGCGCTCGTGATCGAGGATGCCTGCCGCGCCATCGATGTCGATGGCAGTCTCGCCGCGATGCGCGAACGCTTCCACGCCGAGGGCATCGCGTGCCTTGATTCGGCGGCGCTCGACTGAGCTAGCGGCCGATCGCCGCCGCGGGAGCCGGCGGGAACATGCCGTGCTTCACGACGAAGGGGCCGATCGCGCGCATGTCGACCTCGACGATCGAGAATCCCGTCGCCTGAAGCGCCGCCGCGAAGGCGGGCCCGAACCCGTCAAGCGCGCCGACGCGGCGATGCGGGATGCCGAGGCTTTCCGCCAAAAGGCCGAATTGCGGCGTCTTCAGGTCGGCATAGCATTGGCGGCCGCCATACATATTGTCCTGGATGTTGCGGATGACGCCGTAGCCGCCGTCATTCATCAGGATCATGACGATGTCGGCGCCGGATTCGGCCGCGGTCGCAAGCTCGCCCAGATTGAGCGCGAGCCCGCCATCGCCCACGAGCGCCACGGTCTTGCGCCCGCCGCCCGCGAGCGCGGCGCCCACCGCCATCGGCAGCCCTTGGCCGATCCCGCCGCCCATCGCATGGACCGCCGCGCGCGGATCCCGGACCGCCGGCGCGCGGTTGCCCCAGGTGGTGCTGGAAAGGGTGATGTCGCGCACCCACAGCGCGTCGCGCGGCATGAGCTGCTCGACGGCTTCGAGCAGCGGGCCATAAGGCTCGATACCCCGCCTCATCCCGGCCTCGGCCTCGCGCCGCGCCGCCGCCACATCGGCGGCAAACGCGGGATCGATCGACAGGCGCGAGCCGACACGATCCGCCAGCCCCTCGAGCGCGAGCCGTGCGTCGCCATGGACGAACAGCGCGCACGGATATCCCCGCCCCTCGGCCGCGGGATCGACATCGATGCGCGCGCGCTCGAGCGGCAGGCGCAGATTGTAGGTGCGCGTCTCGTTGCTGCGCAGATGCGAGCCCGCCACGATCATGAGATCGACGGTGTCGTAAAGCTTCTCGACGGGCGGCGTGGCGCCATAGACGCCGAGGCTCATCGGATGATCGTCGGGCAGGATGCCGCGCCCCGCGGCCGACGTGACGACGCCGATCCCCATGGCGGCAAGCCGTGCCACCGCAGCGGGCGCCTCGCGCGCGCCGCCGCCGACCCACAGGAGCGGCCGCTTCGCCCGCTTGAGGCGCTCGGCGAGCCGGTCGAGCGCCCGCGGATCGGGCGCCATCAGCGGCGCCGCGACGGGAGCGAACGCCGCCGGCATGTCCACACCCTGCTGCTGCACGTCGATCGGAATCTCGATGCTGACCGGTCCTTGCGGCGCCGTGAGGGCGATCGTCGCGGCTTCGCGCAGGACCGAATGAGCCTCGCCCGGCGACGTGATGCGGAACGCGGCCTTCGACACCGCGCTCAGCATCGCCAATTGCGCGGGCGCCTCGTGCAGATAGCCGAATCCGCGATCGAGGAAGGGTCTGTCCACTTGGCCGGTGAAATGAAGGAGCGGCGTGCCGGCGGTGACCGCCTCGACCAGCGCGCCGGCGGCATTGCCGGCGCCGGTTCCCGTGCTCGTGACCGCGACGCCCAGCCCGCCCGAAACGCGCGCCGCCGCGTCGGCCATGTTGGTGGCGCCCGCCTCGCCGCGCGCCGGCACGAAGCGGATCTTCCGGCGCCGGTCGATGGCGTCGAGGATCGGGATGTTGTGCACCGAGACGACGCCGAAAGCGAGCGCCACGCCCTGCGCCTCGAGGAAAGCGGCGATCAGGTCGCCCACGGTCTCAGGCATGGATGAGGCTCTTTCCGATAGGAGCCGGCGCGCCCATCTCCCGAGGCGCGCCCAGCATCGCCGAAATGGCGGCCGCCGCGGCCACGACGCGATCCTTGAGATCGCCGCGCACGAAGGCATCCGCGGTGGTGTCGACCGCGACCGCGTTGATCGCGGCGACGGCGCGTCCGGTTCGGTCGCGCACCGGCGCCGCGACCGAGGTGACGCCGGGCTCGAAATACGAGCGGCTGAGGGCAAAGCCGAGGCGGCGATCCTCGGCAAGCAGCGCCTCGAGCGCCGCAAGCGTCGTCGGCGTCTGCGCGGTATGCGCCTCGAGCGGATGGTCGCGATAGAGCGCCGCGAGCTCGCCATGCGAAAGATCGGCGAGCATCACGCGGCCGATCACCGTCGCGTGCGCGGGAAGGGTGCTGCCGACGCTGACATTGCTCGTGATGGCGCCGCGGCTCGGATGCCGGCTCAGATAGATCATCCCGGTCCCGTTGCGGATCGCGAGATGGATCGAGCAATTGGTCTCGTCGCGCAAGGCGGCCAGCACCGGATCGCTGAGCTCGACGATGTCGAGCGAGCCCAGATACTCGAACCCGATATTGAGCACCGCCGGGCCCAGCGCATAGGCGCCGCCGCCTTCGGCTCGCCGCAAAAACCCCATCTCCTCGAGCGCCGCCACGAGGCGATGCACGGTCGAGCGCGGGATGTTCAGCTCGCGCGCCATCTCGGGCGGGCTGATCGCCGGCCGCGCGCGCTTGAACAGGCGCAGGATATTGAGGCCGCGCTCGAGCGCGGGCACCAGGGCGCGCGCGTCGGTCATGATGCTTCTACAAAGCGCATGAGCGCGTCGTCGAACGGACCCGGCGCCTCGATGTAGCAGGCATGGCCCGGGCCATGAATCGTCTCGTACCGCGCGCCGGCAATCGCCGCCGCGACCTTTTTGCAGCTTGCCTCTGGCGTCACCGTGTCGGCGCTGCCGCATAGCACCAGCGTCGGCACCTTGATGCCGCGCGCCTCTTCGAGGATGTCGCCGCGCCCGAGCATACGCACCGCTTGCGCGTATCCGTCGGGACGCATCTGCTGCATCACCGCGCGCACCAGCATGAGGGCGCGCTTGGGCGCTTGCGGCGACATCACTTGCGGCGCACGCTGCTCGGCGAGCTTGGCGGGACCAAGCGCCGCCATGTCCTTCAAGCGCCCATCGACCCGCAGGCTGCGCAGATCCGGCGCGGCGCTCGCATAGCCCGGGGTCGGCGACGCAAGGACGAGCTTCTCCACCCGCTCCGTGCCGGTGAGCCGAGCGAAGGCGGCGGCCGGCAACGCGCCCATCGAATGGCCCAGCAGGATGAACCGCGTCAGGCCGATCGCGTCGACGAACCCCAGAAGCGCCCGCGCATAATCGGCCGGTTCCGGCTCCGCCTGCGGCAGC
>DATJLY010000350.1:0-15914 GCA_035509095.1 Allostellaceae bacterium
CGATGTTCTCGCACGACGGCCATTTCGATCCGGCCGCGCTTGCGGTCGTGCAAAAGGCAATGGTGGAGCTTCAGTTGCTTCCCACCGAACCCGACATGACACCGCTATACACCGAGGCATTCCTACCCGGCGCACATTCCCAGTGAGGAGAAGTCCGAACGTCCTCAGCTCGCAAATGAACGACGCATGGACTTGACCTCGTCCTGGGCGGCCTTCGCCAGCAGCGCCTCGTCATTCCGCGTCGACAAGAAGCGTGCGCCCAGGCGATGGAGTTGCCCCATCAAGGGTGATTCGCCCTTGATTCCGGCGACGCCCAACGCGACGCCGTGACGGCGACAAGCAGCGGCCGCCCGCTCGAAGGCGGCAATGATTTTCGGGTGCTCAGGCTTCCCGACGATGCCGAGATCGTTCATGAGATCGCCGGCGCCAATGAACAGCATGTCGACGCCGGCGACCGCCGCAATGGCTTCCGCGTTGGCGATCGCTTGCTCGGATTCCAGCATCACGATCACCAATGTGCGGTTGTTCAGCCGCCGCGCCGCCTCGTCCGGCCCCATCGTGCCATATCCCGTCACGATGCCGGCACCGGCCAGGGCGCGATGACCGAGCGGGGGAAAGCACGCGGCAGCAACGATCGCCGCCGCCTCCTCCGGGGTGTCGACGTGAGGAGCGATGATTCCAACGGCGCCGCCTTCGAGCGTGCGGCTGATGACATTCCGGTCGTGCGACGGCACGCGGACCAGCGGCGCAATTCCGATGCTCCACGCCATGAGGCAGAGATGGGAGGCGTCTTCCATCGAGATGGCGCTGTGCTCCATATCGACATAGATCGCGTCGAAGCCGGCCGCGCGCGCGATATGAACGACGTGCGGCAGGCGCGAGATCCGGATCGCCATGCACAAAACCGTCTCACCCGCGGCAAGACGCACGATCAACGGGTTGTCAGTGGTCGCGGCGTCAAAACGCAAGATTGCCTCCCCACGGCGCACGGCAAAAGACGTTTCAGGCGGTCACCGTCTCGCGCGCCTTGATGGCGCGATCGATCAGCGGCATCAGCAGATTGGGTGCCGTGACGTTGGGACTGTGGCTCGCGTCGATCTCGTAGCAGACCCAGCCGGGCTCGCTGCGAGCCCGCGAGGCGAATTTGCCGAAGGGCCCATGCTTGTTGCGCGTCGCCTCGATGTAGGTGCGCGGCAGCGTGAGCGGCCCGTGGCGCAGTCTCAGCTTCGTCTCCATGCATTTGAGCGGGTGCGGCAGCCGCTTTTCAGCGATCCAGGCCCGGTCTTCTGCTGACGTGTCCTCCGGCGTGGGATTGGGCGGCACACGCCAACCGTCACCCGCGGCCGCGCCCTCGCGCTGTCGCTTCGCTTGCTCCTCGGGCACCAGGTCGAACAGGCTCTGCCCATCATTCGGCACGAACGCGTCAAGGTAGATGAGATGCGAGATGCGCTCGCGCGCGCGATCGGCGACGCCGGTCGCGACCATGCCGCCATAACTGTGGCCCAGCAGAACGACATCCGACAAATCCTCGAACTGGAGGACACCCAAAACATCTTCCACATGAGTATCGAGGTCGATCGACGGGTTGGCGAGATGCGCGCGTTCGCCAAGGCCGGTGTAGGAGGGGGTGAAAAACTGGTGCCCCGACCGCATCATCAGCGGCCGCATCTTCTTCCAGGCCCATGCGGCCGACCAGGCGCCGTGCGCCAGAACGATGGTTGCCATTGCGGATCGCCTCTCTTCGCCAAGCTCGGGATGCGCCTTGCTGGCGCACCGTTGCGCCACTCGCCGCTGTCGTCAACAGCTTCGATCGGATCAAGAGGGGTGGCATGGCGATGGGGAACTCACTAGCATCCGCCGCCAGGGAGGACTGGATGCACGCGAAACACTTGGTCGCGGCCGGGCTTTGGTGCGCGGCGATACTAGCAACACCGGCGGCCGATGCCGCCGTCACCATCGAAACCGGACTGATCGGCGCCGCCAATTCGGTCGAGTGGCCCATCTATATCGGCATTCACAAGGGCTTCTTCGCCGACGCCGGGGTCACGCTCGACGTGATCTATGTGCCGACGGCACCGGGCCTCGTGCAGCAGCTCGCCGCGGGGTCGCTCGACATTTGCGACATCGGCGTCGTCGAACCGATCCATGCGGTCGCGCGCGGCGCCGCGGTTGCGATCCTTCGCATCTCAGGCGCCGTGTCGCCCTACGAGGTGCTCGCCAAGCCCAGCATCAACTCGATCCAGGACTTGAAGGGCCATACGGTCGTAATCGGCGGGCTCGTCGACATCAACCGGGTCTATCTTGAACGCATGCTGAAGGCGGCCGGCCTCACGGACAAGGACATCGATATCACGGTCGTCGGCAATACGGCGGGCCGCTTTGCCGCGCTCAAATCGGGTTCCGCTGACGCCACCATGCTGGCGCCGCCGGTCAATTTCTTCGCCGAGGAAGCGGGGTTCCGCAATATCGGCATGCTGATCGACTACACGAAGGACCTGCCCTTCGGTTCGACCAATGTCTCGCTGGCCTTCGCAAAGTCACACCATGACGCCGTCATGTCGTTCGAACAGGCGCTCAACAAAAGCATCGCCTGGTTCAACGACGACGCCAACAAGGATGCCGCCGTCGATATCCTGGCGGCCGAGATGAAGACCACAAATCGCGATGACGTGGTCAAGAGCTACGATTATCTTCGCAAGATCGGGTTCTTCCGCAACGACGACACGATCTCGCGCAAGAGCCTGGAAACGCTGATGGATGAAATGACCGCGATCGGCGACACGCAAGGTCGCGTACCGATGGACAAACTGCTGCTGCCTGGCGTGTCGCACGTCGGCGAATGAGGGAAGCCACATGAAGAACAGCGCAACGAAGATCCGGACCACCCATTGCGGCAGACTGCCGACGCTCGCCGGCTTCGAGGACATGGCCTTCCGCCTTGCCGGCGGCCAGGCCACACCGGAAGAGATCGCGGCGCGGGTTGTGCCCGCCGTCGTCGACGCGGTGAAGCGACAAGTCGAGATCGGCATCGACTGCATCGGCGACGGAGAGTATTGGTCGGGCCTCGGCGCCCGCTGGTACGATCAGCAGATGTCCGGTCTCAGCACCCGGCCATTGCGGCCCGGCGAAGTCGCGGCCATGCGCGAATCGACGCGCGAGCGCGATGTCTTCCGCACCCTTTACGCCGACATGGACCGGGTCGGCACGATTGCCTGCATCCCGGGCGAGCGGCCGATTCCGCCCGCGCGCGAACGGGTGATCGTGAGTGGTCCGTTGAAGACCAAGGGGATCGAAACGACGAAGCGTCAGCTCGACTGCTTCAAGACCGCGCTCGCGCGCGCAGGCGTCGCGGTGGACGAGACTTTCGTACCCGCCTTGGCGCCGGGATGGCTCGATCATTTCATCTACAACGAATACTACAAGACCGACGAGGAATTCGTTTACGGCCTCGCCGATGCGATGACCGACAAGTACCATGCCATCGTGGATGCCGGCTTCATCCTGCAGATCGACGATCCCGGCATCGCGACCTCATGGGACATGATCAAGCCCGAACCATCGCTCGCGGACTACCGCAAATACATCACGATCAGGATCGAAGCGCTGAATCACGCGCTCTCGGGAATCCCGCCCGAGAAGGTGCGCTATCATTTCTGTTGGGGGAGCTGGCACGGCGCGCACGTCAACGACATTCCCCTGAAGCACATCATCGACATCGCGCTCAAGGTGAACGCCCAGACCTGCTCGTTCGAGGCGGCGAACGTCCGGCACGAGCATGAGATGGCCGTGTGGAAGGATGTGAAGCTCGCGTCGGGAACGATGCTGATGCCCGGCGTGATCAGCCACGCGACCAACATTGTCGAGCACCCGGAACTGGTGGCGCGGCGCCTCGTCGATTGGGCGGCGATCGTCGGACGCGAAAATGTCATCGCCGGCGCCGATTGCGGCATGGGCGGCCGCGTCCACGGCGAGATCGGCTGGGCGAAGCTCGGGGCGCTTGCCGAAGGCGCGGCGCTTGCGTCGAAGACCCTGTGGCGGCGCTGAGGCCGTAGACTAGGCGCACCCATGCCACTCGACGCGTCGGCGCAAAGACTGCTCAACCAGATCCGCGCCGCGGGCCTGCCGCCGATGGAGACGTTGCCGGTTGCCGCGGCGCGCGTGGGCTATGCCCGCAGCCGCGCTGCGCTTGCGCACGATCCCCCGGAAGTCGCCGAGGTGCGCGACCTCACTTTTCCGTCAGCCGGTCTTGCGATCAAGGCGCGGCTTTATCGCGGGACGGCGGCGCCGCGCGATACCGCGCCGGTGGTCGCGTTCTTCCACGGCGGCGGCTGGGTCTTGGGCGATCTCGAGAGCCATGATTCGTTTTGCCGCTGGCTCGCGAACGATGCGCGCTGTGCCGTGCTCGCGGTCGACTATCGCTTGGCGCCGGAACACAAATTTCCGGCGGCGGCCGACGACGCCGAAGCTGCGGTCTCGTGGTTAGCGGCGGAAGGCGTGGCGCTTGGGATCGACCCGTCCCGCGTCGCCGTCGCCGGCGACAGCGCGGGCGGCAATCTCGCGGCAGTGGCGGCCATCGCGGCACGAGAAAGCGGCCGCACGCTTCGGCTACAGGTTCTTGTCTATCCGGCGCTCGATCTCGCAATGACGCATGACTCGCACCGCCGCGCCGGCGAGGGCTACACCCTCACGGCCTCGGCGATGCGGTGGTTCCGCGATCTCTATCTTGCGCGGCCGGAGGATGTCGCATCCTGGCGCGCCTCGCCCTTGCGGCGAGGCGATTTCCGCGGCGTCGCGCCGGCCTTTATCGTGACGGGCGGCTGCGATCCCCTGTGCGATGAGTCTACTGATTACGCCCAGCGCCTGATCGGCGCCGGCGTCGACGTGACCTATCGATTCTATCCGGGCCAAATGCACGGGTTCGTCTCGGCCGGAAAGGTCATTCCCGAGGGCCGCGCCGCCGCTTTGGAAATCGCAGCCGCCCTCGACGCCGCCTTTTCTCAGACAGGAAAATTCTCGAGCAGGTCTACCGGATCGCCATAGCGGCGCGCCGCTGCCACGACGGCGGGATCACGCAGCGCCTCGAGGAATCCTTCGTTTATCACCACCCGGTTGCCGGCCGTGACCGTGCTGTCAAAGGTCACGAGATCCATGTGGACATGCGGTTCTTCCCAGTTGGGCATCACGCGCTGGAGATAATCCGACGGCGCCAATGCGTTGACGCCGAAATGCAGGGCGCCCGGCGAGTTGGGGCCGGCGGGATAGATGTCAAAGCGCGGCGCCTTGGGGTTGTGGCCGCAGCCCAACTCCTCGAGCACCCCGCCGACGATGAAGCGCAGGATATGCGCTTCCTCGCTGTTTCCGTGGACGGCGGCGACCCGCCCGTCCTTGAACTCGATACCGATCCGCTCGTCGAATGGCCGCTCGAACCCAACGGCCCATTGCGGATAGAGGATGCCACTCACAGGCATGTGTGGATCCGTGTGGATGCCACCGACCATCTTGACCTCGTAAAGATTGGGGCCATGGGTCGGCAGGAAATGGATATAGCATCCGTCCTCGTCGGCGATGTTGTGGCCGCGCCAGCGATTGTCCTCCTTCATCTCCTGGCGCATCGCCTGCGTGAATCCCACCGCGACATTGGTGCCGCGCGCGTCGCTGAACCGCAGATCGAAGGCGCCGGTGTCGGGATAGGCCCTCGAGGAGGCCTGAATGATCTCGCCCAGAACGTCGAGCGGAAAGCGTGCCTGCGGCGTCTGCAACAAGTCGAGATTGCGGAAAAAGGTGATCTTGATCCAGCGCTGCCCCTTGTCTCGGCGGAGCCCGATGCAGAACGGGTCGATCACCGAGGCAAACCAGCTCGAGACGACCAAATTCGCCCGCTCGACGAGCGCGCGTGCTTCGTCCGGCACCTCCATGAGCCGCGTTGACGGGCCCATGTAGGAAGCGAAGGTCGCGCCACGGGCGCGCGCCAAGCCGTAGACCGCTTGCACCACGCGCGGATCGAGCAGCGGATCGGTCAACATCACGACATGATCGCCCGGTCGTATCGCGAACACGCGATGGAAATTGTCGTTGCCCTGGACATGGCTTGCGACATCGGCGGTGCCATAGTCGACCGGCCGCGGAAGGCCGCGCATCGTCTTTGATTTGAGGATGTCGGCCACGCTGTTGGGAATGAGGGCCATTGGCTGCTCCCTAGTCTTGGCGATAGTGGTGCTAATCCTCCTGCATCGCGGCTTTCTCCGCGATCAGGGCGTCGATCTCGGCCGCGTCGAGCCCGGTTTCGGCCAGCACTTCGCGCGTATGCTGGCCGAGCCTTGGCGGCGGCAGGCGCACCGTGAAGTCGTAGGCGCCGCTCGCAAACGGGAGCTTTGGCAAGGCTCCGATCTGTCCATCTCCCATCGGCACCGGCAAAAGCTGGCCGCTTTCCTTGAGATGGGGGTCGTCCAAGAGCTGGTCCGGGCGGCACAGAGGCGCATAAGGCACGCTCGCCTCTTCCAGCAGGCGCTGCAGGTCGGCGCTGGTGTGGCGGGCGACCGCATCGCGGATCAGCGGCAGCATCCATTCCTGCGCCGCGACCCGCTTGGTGTTCGTGTCGAGGCGCTCGTCCGCGTAAAGATGCGCCAGCCCGAACGCCGCGCAGAAGCGTTGCCAATGCGCATTGGAGGTGACGCCAATGAACACCTGTTGGTCGTCGGCCGTGGTGAACAGGTGGAAGATGCCCCAGCCCATGCGGACCGATTGGCCGATCTCGGCCATGGGGCGTGAGGGTTGACCGGTCGCGACCGCACGCGCCATCCACTGGCCGACCCAGAATACGGTCGTTTCATAGAGCCCCGATGTCAGCATCTGGCCGCGCCCGGTTGCGGTGCGCTGATGAAGCGCGGCGAGAATGCCGATGACGCCGTAGGTCGCGGCGCCGATATCAATGATGGAGGCGCCCGCCCGCAACGGGCGGCCCGGCGGCCCGGTCATGAAGGCGAGACCGCCCATCATCTGCGCCAACTCGTCAAGCGAAGGCCGGTGCTCGTAGGGACCCGGAAGGAACCCCTTGATCGACATGTAGATGAGGCCGGGGTTCTCCGCCTGAAGTACCTCGTAGCCGAGGCCCAGCCGGTCGAGCGCGCCCGGCGCGTAATTATCGAGACAAATGTCAACCGATCGCAAAAGCCTCAGGAACAAGGCCTTGCCCCTTGGCGCCTTCAGATCGATGGCGACGCTGCGTTTGTTCCGGTTGAAGAAATAGAAGCCCGACCCAGCGCCCGGCATGCGCCGAGCCTGATCGCCGCCGTCGGGATGTTCGACCTTGATCACGTCGGCGCCAAGATCGGCGAGGATGAGCGAGGCGGTAGGCCCCGCCACGATATGGCCCAGCTCGAGGACGCGTATCCCGTCGAGTGGGAGCTTGTTGGACCGATCTTCGGTTGTCATGTCAGGGCTTATACCCTGTCTTGGTGTTAAAGACATCGATCGTGCGCCCTTTGATCGCTGCACTGACCTGATCGCGATAGGCGTTCCAATCGAGCATCATGAATGTGGCTCCTTGGACCTTTGCGCGGGCGCCGGGTCCGGCGGCAGCGGAATGAATTCGTCGTGGTCGAGGTCGGGCAATTTCATTCTGCCGGCGCGCCAGTCGGATTTCGCCTGCTCGATGCGCTCCTTTGACGAGGAGACGAAGTTCCACTCGATGAACCGCTCGCCCAATGGCTCGCCGCCGAACAGCATCACCGTCGATCGCGCGACGGCGGTGATCACGACCGGTTGGCCCGCACCGAAGACGAGCATCTTCCCTTCGCCGAAGGTCTGGCCCTCGACTTCGACCGACCCCGCCACCACAAAGGCCGCGCGTTCCGAATAGTCCGTCGGGATCGGCGCGCGCGCCCCCGGGGCAAGCTCGGCATGGACATAGAACATCGGAGAATAGGCTTTTACCCGCGCGCTCTGTCCGCCAAGGCTGCCGGCGACGAGGCGCATCCATGTCCCGCGCTCCTCGGATATCGGCAGGTCGTCCGGTCCGTGATGCGCGAATTCGGGCGCGACCTCCTCGCTCTCCTTGGGGAGCGCGACCCAGGTCTGAATCCCGTGCATCCGGCCGCCGTCGGCCCGCGCTTTTTCGAATCGCTCGGAATGCGTGATGCCGCGCCCGGCCGTCATCCAGTTGACCTCGCCCGGACGGATCGCCTGCTCGGAGCCGACGCTGTCGCGGTGCATGATCTCGCCCTCGAAAAGATAGGTCACCGTCGACAGGCCGATATGGGGATGAGGGCGGACATCCATGCTCCGCGGAATTCCGCGCGCCCAATCCACCGGACCCATGTGATCGAAAAAGATGAAAGGGCCGATCATGCGCCGGCGCGCGTAAGGCAAGACCCTGCCGACTTCGAAGCCGCCCAGATCGCGACGGCGGCTGTCAATCACGAGTTCGAGCATGGTGCCTCGCGAACCGTCTCCCGATCCTCGACGGTAGCAGAAACGGGCGCGGCGACATACCATCAGGGACGTGGGCGGCCGCGAAGGGGATCGGTATGGCCATCGACTACGTGATCGTCGGCGCGGGAACCGCGGGTTGCGTGCTGGCGAACCGCTTGACCGAGGATCCTCGCGTCAACGTGCTGCTGATCGAGGCGGGCGGACGTGACTGGAACCCGCTCATTCACATTCCGGCGGGCTTCACGAGGCTGCTCGACCATCCCACTTTGACGTGGCAGTTCCGGGCGGAAGCCGATCCCGGCACCAATGGGCGCGCCATCATCTATCCGCGAGGGCGGGTCCTTGGCGGATCGAGCTCGATCAACGGCCTCATCTATGTGCGGGGTCAGCCCGAGGATTACGATCATTGGGCACAACTCGGCAATCGCGGCTGGTCGTTCGAAGACGTTCTCCCCTTCTTCAAGATGACCGAGGATTGGGAGGGCGAAGAGACGGCATGGCGCGGCAAGGGCGGTCTCCTCAGCACGGCGCGGATGACCGACCGGCCGCCTTTGTGCGAAGCCGTGATCGAAGCCGGGCAGCAGATCGGCCTTGAATATCGCGATGACGTCAACAGCCTGCCGCATGGCGGCATCGGTTATTGCCAGCAGACGCGCGGCGGCCGCCGACGTGCCAGCGCCGCGCGAACCTATCTCAAGCCCGCGATGAACCGGCCCAATCTTCAGGTCGTGATCAACGCCCTCGTTCATCGGGTGTTGTTCGACGGACGCCGTGCCGTCGGCATCGAATATTCCCGCGGCGGCACGGTTCACCGCGCCGATGCCGGCCGCGAGATCATCCTTGCGGGCGGCGCGGTAGGCACCCCGCATATCCTTCAGCTTTCGGGCGTCGGCGCGCCTGAGCATCTCTCGCGCGTCGGCATCCCGGTCCAGCACGCGCTTCCCGGCGTCGGGCAGAATCTGCAAGACCATTACGTCGTGCGCATGACCTATCCGGTGAAGGACCTGCCGACCGCGAACGAGCGGTCGAGAGGATTGCCTCTCGCGGGTCAGGTGCTGCGCTATCTCGTAAAAGGCGACGGCATTTTGAGCTACAGCGCATCGCTCGTCGCCGCGTCGGTCAAGGTGCTCGACGAATCCGCGACACCCGACGTGCAGTGCTCGTTCGCACCAGGAAGCTTCAAAGAAGGCCAGATCGGCGAGATGGACGAGTTCCCCGGCCTCACGGGCGGGCTCTGGCAAATGCGGCCTCGAAGCCGCGGCTATGTCCAGGCGAAATCCGCCGATCCGAAAGAGGCACCCGCGATCAATCCGCGTTTCCTGAGCGATGCGACCGACCGGCGCGCCGTGGCGGCGGGTCTCACGTATCTGCGCCGCATCTTTGCGGCGCCGGCGCTGGCCTCGCATTTGGGCGCCGAGATCCTTCCGGGCGGCGATGTGCAGTCGGATGACGAGCTCGTGGATTACGCGCGGCGCAACGGCTCGACGGTCTATCACGCGACCTGCACCTGCAAGATGGGCAGCGACGAGATGGCCGTGGTCGATGACCAGCTCCGCGTGCGCGGCCTCGATCAGATCCGGGTCATCGATGCGTCGGTGATGCCGACGGTCACCTCGACGAACACGAACGCTCCCACCTTCATGATCGCCGAGAAAGGTGCCCAGCTGGTGCGCGCCGCGGCACGCGGCTGATCAGCCCAAGCCACGCGCGTGAATTGGCGCCCGATCGGATGCAGGGATAGAGGAGACGCAGGATGGGAACGCCGGATAGTGCTGGGACGGCCCTATGACCTTGATGCTCAAAGCCTCAGACGTTGCGCCGCTGCTCGATCTGACGAAGGCGATGGCTCTTACCGAGGACGTGTTCAGCGAACTCGCGCGCGGGCAGGTGGACATCCACAGCCCGTATCATCTGTTCGTGCGCGAAGGCGCGCTGCGTGTCGTTTCGGGCGCCCTGAAGGAAAGCGGCTTCATGGGCGTGCGATGCGGCCCGACACAGGGGCCGCCCGAGGCCCATGTCGCGCTGCTCTATGCGAATGCGGGGCCGCTTCTCGCCGTGATGGGCTATCCGTTCGGAACGCTGCGGACCGCCGCTACGGTCGCGGTCTCGTTGAAGCGCATGGCACGGCCCGATGCGCGCCGGCTCGGCATGATCGGCACCGGCAACAACGCCGCCGGCCTGTTGCGTGCCGCGCGCACCGTGCGCGACGTGACAGAGATCGTCGTCTTCAGCCGCGACGCCGAACGGCGCCGGCGATTTTGCGAGGAAGCCTCACGGACGGTGGGCATCCCCGTGCGGCCGGTCGAGACGATGCGGCAGGCAGTGTCGGGAATGGACATCGTTCTCACCTCGACCAGCAACCGCTCGCCGCTGTTTCCGCTCGAGTGGCTCGACAAGGGCACGCATCTGACCAGCATGGGCCCTATATCCGAGCTCGACCCCGGCATCCTCTTGGGCGTGGACCGGCTCGTTGTCAGCAGCAAGGTCCAGGAAGAGAACTACTATTTGAAGATGCCGCCTTTCCCGCTCATCGAACTGATCGCAGCAGGCAAGTTGACCTGGGATCGGGTCGCTGAGCTGGGCGACGTGGTCACCGGAAATCGTCCTGGGCGCGCGAGCGCGGACGAGATCACGGTGTTCCATGAATCGCAAGGCGGCTTCGGCGACGTGGTGTTCGCGGCCTGGGTCTATGCGGAGGCCAAGCGCCGCAGCCTCGGCGTCGAATTCTCGTTCTAAACGCCGCCCGCGATCAGCGGCGCCCCCAAAGCTGTTTGGTGGCGAGATCGGCGCCCTCTCGCATCGCCTTGAATTTTTCCCAAACGACGGTCGGATGGACTTCGGTGCGGTAAAGCGCCTGCGAGGAAAATCCGCAATCGGCGCCGGCCATCACATTCTCGCGGCCGACCAGCTTCGCAAAGCGCACGAGCCGCTCGGCGATGAGCTCGGGATGTTCAACGATGTTGCTGGCATGGGTGATGACGCCGGGACAAAGGACCTTCCCGTCCGGCACCTTCACCCGCTCGAACACATGATATTCGTGCTCGTGGCGCGGGTTCGCCGCCTCGAAGCTGTAGGAGCCGGCATCGATCTTCAGGACATACTCGATGATGTCCGTGAGCGCCGCCTCATAAAGACGCGGGCCCTCGTTGATGCCGTAGCAGGTGTGGAAGCGGACCATGTCCGGCGGGATGCCCTTCAAGGCGCTGTTCGTGGCCTCCACATAGATCTCGGCACGGCGCTTCTTCTGGGCATCGTCGAGGCCGGGCTCGAAGAAGATGTCGGGAAGGAACGGATCGTCGATCTGAACCAAGATGCCGGCAGCGGCAATGGCGCGGTATTCCTTGGCTAGCTCGGTCGCGAGCGCGTGGAAATATTCTTCATCGGATCTGTAATACTCGTTGATGCCGACGCCCGAAGGCGCGGTCGCGGGCAGGAACACGTGCTCGAGCGGCACGCCCGCCGCCTTGGCCGCGGCCTTCACATTGTCGATGTCGTTCTGCAGCAGCTTTTCGCCCTTGTATTTCACCGGGCCGACGCACACGACCGGAACGATCGAGACGATGGTGCCGCCCATCATCGCGTCCTTGAAGTACTGCGCATAGTATTCCGGGAACGCCGCGACCTCCTGCTGGAACAGCAGCATCTTCTGGTTGGGGCGCTCTTCGAAGCCGTCGAGCCGTTGCCGGATATAAGTGAAGAACCCGGCCTTCGAGAATTCACCGTCGGTGACGATGTCGATGCCGCACTCGACCTGCTTGCGGACGGAATCGGCGACCGCCAGCGCGATGGTCGCGTCGAGCACCGCCTGATCGACAGGCTGCCCCGCCAATTTCGCCTTCAAAAGATCGAGCACGTCGTGCGGGCGCGGCAAGCTGCCCATGTGGGTGGTTTGGATGCGGTCTTGGTTCTGCTGCAGCGGCATCGTCTTGTTCCTCCCGAGAATGAGGCCTGGGTAGCGCGTCCGCGGCCGCGGGACAATGTCCGACGCCGCCTCTCGATTGACACCAAAAGGAGCGGTGGCAATCTTGCGTCCGGCACAGGAGAGGGAGGGAGCATGACCGCGGATGGTGCGGAGCTTTCGCGTTGCGACATCGTCGCGATCGGCGGCGGCTTCTCGGGTCTCGTCACCGCCTGCCGCGCGGCCCAGCTTGGGCTCAGGGCGCTGGTGTTGGAAGCGCGGAGCGAGACGCGGTACCCTTGCAGCTCGCGTTATTCGACCGGCGTGTTCGGCGTGATGGGCGGCTCGCTGATGAGCTCGCCCGAGACGCTGCGCCGCGCAATCATCGACGGCACCGACGGCACGGCGAAGCCGGAGCTCGCGTCGTGCGTCGCCGACAACGCCCGGCGCGCCCATGACTGGCTGATCTCCGAAGGCGCGCGGTTCGAACCGCCGCCCAATTTCGGCGCCGGCTCGCTCGATCGCAGCGCGCATGTCATCTCGCCGGCGCGGCGTTTTGGCGCCGGGCTGGACTGGGACGGGCGCGGCGCCGACCTGCTGATGCAGCGGCTTGAGGCCAACCTCGTCGAGCGCGGCGGCCGGATCGAGCGGGGCGCGACGGCCGAGGCGCTGATCGTCGAAGGCGGCGTTTGCATCGGGGTGGACGCCACGCGCCACGGTCGCCGCCTCCGTATCGAGGCCAAGGCCGTCGTCATCGCCGATGGCGGGTTCGCCGCCAATCAAGCGCTGGTGCGGCGCTGGATCACGCCGCATGCCGACCGCGTCCTGGCGCGGGTCGGGCCCGGCGCCAAAGGCGACGGCATCTTGATGGCCGAAGCGGCGGGTGCGGCCATCGGCGGCTTCGGCGCCTTTTACGGTCACGTCCATCACCGCGACGCGATGGAGAAGACATCGCTTTGGCCTTATCCACATTTCGACGCGATGGGCGAGGTCTCGCTGCTGGTCGGCGCCGATGGCAAGCGCTTCACCGACGAGGGCCTGGGCGGCGTTCCGATGGCCAACGCCATCGCCGCGCTTGCCGATCCGTTGAGCGCCTTCATCCTCTTCGACGAGGCGATGTGGACCGGCGCGCCCGGACGCACGGGTCCCGTTGGGTGCAATCCCGCGCTCATCGAAGGCGGCGGCTGGATGTACAGCGCCCCGGACCTCACGACGCTTGCGGGGCAAGCCGGCCTTCCCGCCCCCGCGCTTGAGGAGACCGTGCGGCGCTACAACCAGGCGGTCGAGCGGAACGACTTCGCGTCGCTCGAGGTCCGGCGTACGACCACGCGCTGGCGGCCGCTGCCGCTCAACTCGCCGCCCTTTCACGCGGTGCCGCTTTGCGCAGGCGTCACCGGAACGATGGGCGGGATCGAGATCGATCGCCACGCCCAAGCGCTCAAGCCCGACGGATCACCCTTCCCCGGCCTTTATGCCGTTGGCACGCCGGTCGGGCATCTCGAAGGCGGGCCGCGCGCGGGCTATGTCGGCGGTCTGGCCAAAGGATTCGTGCTCGGCCTTCTCGCCGCCGAACATGCCGCCGGAGAGCGGTGATCGCGCGTCGCCTTGGTGCTAGAGTTGCCGGTTCAATGATCAAGCAAAGGGGGGGCGCGCGTGTCGGACGAGGTACGGATCGATCCCTATCGGATCGCGGCGCGCATGGAGCGCCTGCCCATGTCGCCGTGGCACAACAAGATCCGGCTGATCATCGGCTGCATCAATTTCTCGGACGCGTTCGACGCGCTGACCGTCGCCTATGTCCTGCCGGTGCTGGTGCCGTTGTGGCACCTTTCGCCGGGTGAGATCGGCGGGCTGATCTCGATCGGCTATGCGGGCCAGGTGATCGGCGGGTTCGGCTCCGGCTGGCTCGGCGAGCGCTATGGCCGCATTCCGCTGATGATCGGCAATATCGTGCTGTTCTCGGCGGTCGGTGTCGGCTGCATCTTCGCCCAGAATTATGCGACGCTGGCGACGCTGAGATTCTTCCAGGGAATGGGGCTTGGCGGCGAGGTGCCGATCGCGAACACCTATATCAGCGAGTTCGCCAATTCGCGCCGGCGCGGCAGCTTCGTCATCTTGCAGCAATCGATGTTCCCGGTGGGGCTGACCATGGTGGCGCTGGTCGGGACCTTCGTCGTGCCGTCGCTCGGGTGGCAATGGATGTTCGTGCTGGGCGGCTTGCCGGTGCTGCTGGTTTTCCCGATGCTGCGCACCTTGCCGGAATCGCCGCGCTGGCTCGCAAGCCGCCGCCGCGACGAAGAGGCCGATCGCGTGATGCGCCGGATCGAGGATCTGGTGTCGGCCCACGGGTCGCGTCCGCTGCCGCCGATTCCGAATGACGTGCCGCCAGCGGTCGCTTCGACGAGCCGGCTGCGCGAGCTGTTTCGGGGCGTCTATCTGCGGCGGACCTTGTCGTTGTGGGCGTTGTGGTTCTGCGCCTATCTCATCACCTATGCGATGAGCGGCTGGCTGCCGACCATCTTCCGGACCGTCTATCACGCCTCCGTCTTTGCTTCGAACGCCTATGGCTTCGTCTTCAACCTGGCGGGGCTGGTGGTGCTGATCGTCGGCGCTTTCACGATCGACCGGATCGGGCGCAAGCGCGCCTATACCTGGGGCTTCATCGTGGCGGCGGTACCGCTCTTCGCGGTCGGCATCTGGCCCGACGTCACCGCCATGGGCGTGCTGGCGCTGGCGATGCTGTCCTTTGTCGGGATCGGCCTGATCCCAGGCACGCTCGGCATGTACACGGCCGAGAACTATCCCAACCACATGCGCGCCATGGGAAGCGGCGCTTCGAGCATCTCGCAGCGTCTGTCGTCGGTCGTCGGGCCTTACCTCGTGGCGCTGATCCTGCCGGCCTATGGGGTCGGCGGCGTGTTCACGATGTTCGCCGTCGTCTCGGTCGCGGGCGGCATCGTGTGCGCGCTGTTCTCGATCGAGACCGCCGGCAAGACGCTCGAGGAGCTGTCGCCCGCGACGGCCTGACGCGCTACCAGGCGGCGCGCAGATTGTCGCCAAAGACCTCGCGCCAGGACTGGCCCGGCGGCACCACCCCGTCATAGGGGCGGATGTCGCGATGGGTCGCGGGGTCGACGCCGGGCGCGGCCTCGCCGCGCTCGACCGCATGGGTCGCCTCGAGCAGGATGCGGCGGAGCGTTGTGATGGCGCGATCGGTCGAGCCCAGATATTCCTGGCTGCGATCGACGATCGGCCCCATCCCTTCCTGGATCGCGAAATCCTGCGTGTTGATGCCGTCGATGCCGGTGTAGCTCTGGGTCTTTTGCGCCTGCCGGTCGATGAGGTAGTCGTTCGACGGGTTGCGCTTCAGGATGAAGGTACCGGGGATGAGGTCCTCCTCGCCGCGGCCCGAGCTGTGCTCATAGGCTTCCTGCATCTCGGGCGTGATGCCTTGGGCGGGATCGGCGCTATAGGCCCAGTTGTAGACGTTGGTCTGCACATCGTCGATCGGGACCCAGAGATGCCCGTCGAGCTTCGGCACTTCGTTGGCGTGGGAAATGTTCTGCAGTCCGCCGCGCATCTGCTG
>DATJLY010000351.1:0-2802 GCA_035509095.1 Allostellaceae bacterium
CGCGCTATTTCAGAGGCGTGAGGGATTTTTGAAGTCACAGGCATGACGACTGCGAACGAAATCCGCGCCGATTTTCTCGAATTCTTTCGCCGGAACGACCATCGCGTCGTGTCCTCGAGCCCGCTCGTCCCCCGCAACGACCCGACCCTGCTCTTCACCAATGCCGGCATGGTGCAGTTCAAGAACGTCTTCACCGGCGTTGAAAAGCGCCCCTAAAGCCGCGCGACCACGGCGCAGAAATGCGTGCGCGCCGGCGGCAAGCATAACGACCTCGAGAATCTCGGCTACACCGCGCGCCACCACACTTTCTTCGAGATGCTCGGCAATTTCTCGTTCGGCGACTATTTCAAGGATGTCGCGATCGAGCTGGCCTGGAACCTCGTGACCCAGGAACTGGGCCTCGCCAAGGACCGGCTCGTCGTCACCGTCTATGCCGAGGACGAGGAGGCCGCGCGGCTCTGGTCGCGCATCGCGGGCCTTCCCGACGGGCGCATCATCCGGATCGGAACGTCGGACAATTTCTGGGCGATGGGCGACACCGGCCCGTGCGGCCCGTGCTCGGAGATCTTCTGGGATCACGGTCCCGAGATCGCCGGCGGCCCGCCCGGCAGCGCCGACGCCGATGGCGACCGCTTCACCGAGATCTGGAACCTCGTCTTCATGCAGTACGAGCAGCATGGCGACGGAACCCGGGTCGACCTGCCGCGGCCCTCGATCGATACCGGCATGGGGATCGAGCGCATCGCCGCGGTGTTGCAGGGCAAGCACGACAATTACGACACCGACGTGCTGCGCGCCTTGGTGCTGGCCTCGGCCGAGGCGTCGGGGGTGGCGGCGGACGGACCGCAAGCGGTTTCGCACCGCGTCATCGCCGATCATCTGCGCGCCTCCTCGTTCCTCATCGCCGACGGCGTGCTGCCGTCGAAGGAGGGGCGCGGCTATGTGCTGCGCCGGATCATGCGGCGCGCGATGCGGCACGCGCACATCATCGGCTGCAAGGACCCGCTGATGTGGCGGCTGGTGCCGGCGCTGGTGCGGCAGATGGGCGCGGCCTATGGTGAATTGGTGCGCGCCGAGCCGCTCATCACCGAGACCTTGCGGCTCGAGGAAGGCAACTTCAAGGACATGCTGGCACGCGGCCTGCGGCTCCTCGACGACGAGGAGGCGCGGCTTGCGGGCGACGCGCCGTTCCCGGGCGAGGTCGCGTTCAAGCTCTACGACACGTACGGTTTCCCGCTCGACCTGACCGAGGACGTGCTGCGCGGCCGCGGCCGCAAGGTCGAGGTCGCGGGCTTCGATCAGGCGATGGAGCGGCAGCGCGCGGAGGCGCGGCGGAGCTGGGTCGGGTCGGGCGAGGCCGCGACCGACGCGATCTGGTACGGCCTGCGCGAAAGGCTCGGCGCGACCGAGTTCCTCGGCTACGACACCCACGAGGCCGAAGGCAAGATCGCGGCGATCCTGGTCGATGGCAAGGAAGTCCCCGAGGCCGCGGCCGGCGCCACCGCCGCGATCATCGTGAACCAGACGCCGTTCTATGCCGAATCAGGCGGCCAGATGGGCGATACCGGCTCGATGTTCGCGAGCGGCGGCGGCACTTTCGGCGTTTCGGACACGCAGAAGAAGGCGGGCGACCTGTTCGTGCATCTGGGCCAGGTGTCGCACGGCGTCCTTCATGTCGGCGACGTGGTCGAGCTGCGCATCGACGCCGAGCGCCGCACGAAGCTGCGCGCCAACCACTCGGTGACGCATCTCCTGCATCAGGCGCTGCGCCGGCGCTTGGGCGAGCACGTGACGCAGAAAGGCTCGCTCGTCGCGCCCGACCGGATGCGGTTCGATTTCAGCCATCCGCGCGCCTTGAGCGATGAGGACATCCGAATCATCGAGGCCGAGGTCAATGCGCGCATCCGCGGCAATGACGAGGTGGCGACGCGCCTCACCACGCCCGACCGCGCGGTAGAGCAAGGGGCGCTTGCCCTTTTCGGCGAGAAATATGGCGACGAGGTTCGCGTCGTTTCGATGGGCGGCGAGATCGAGGTGGAAGGCGGCCATCGGCCGTTCTCGGTCGAGCTGTGCGGCGGCACGCATGTGCGGCGCACCGGCGATATCGGCCTCTTCAAGATCGCGTCGGAAAGCGCCGTCGCGTCGGGCGTGCGGCGCATCGAGGCGCTGACCGGCGCCGCGGCCGAGGCGCACGTGGCGCGCGAGCAGGCGCTGCTGCGCGAGGCCGCAACGGTGCTTAAAGCCGCGCCCGCGGATTTGCCGGCGCGCGTCCTGAGCCTCATCGAGGAGCGGCGCCGGCTCGAGCGCGATTTGACCGAGGCGCGGCGGCTTGCCGCGACGGGCGGCGGCGGCGGCCCGCCGCAAACGGCGAAGGATCTGGGTGGCGTCAAGTTCGCGGGCCGCGCGGTCGACAACGTGCCGGCGAAGGAGCTCAAAAGCCTTGCCGACGATCTGAAGCGCGATGTCGGCTCGGGCGTCGTGGCGGTGGTCGCGCGCGCCGACGGCAAGGCGTCGCTCGTCGTCGGCGTGACCGACGACCTGGCGGGCCGCTTCAACGCGGTCGAGCTGGTGCGCGTGGGCGCCGAGGCGCTGGGCGGCAAAGGCGGCGGCGGCCGCCCCGACATGGCCCAGGCCGGCGGCCCCGACGCCGCAAAGGCCGCCGACGCGCTCTCCGCGATCGAGCGCGCCGTCGCCGAGAAGGCGCGCGGCGCCGCGGCGTAGCGTTTGATCGCGTCGCTCGCAATCCTCTCCTTTTCGTCATTGCCGGGCTTGACCCGGCAATCCATGGACCCGCGGGTCAAG
>DATJLY010000352.1:0-3058 GCA_035509095.1 Allostellaceae bacterium
CGGCGGCACGGGGGCTGTCGCGATCTGGAAGGCGTTCGAGGAGCTCGTCGCGCTCGGCTGGGTGACCGGCAAGCTGCCGCGGCTCTACGTCACGCAGTACGAAGGCTGCGCGCCGATCGTGAAGGCATTCGCGGACGGCAAGGAGCGCTGCGAGCCATGGGGGCATATCGACATCCTGCCCGGCGGCCTGAAGTCGCCGAAGCCGGCCGGCGATCGTGCGGTGCTGGCGCTGATCCGCAAGACCGGCGGCGCCGCGCTCGCCGTGTCGACGGACGAGACGCTCGCGGCCGCCGCCGAGCTCGCCGGTCGCTCGGGCGTGTTTGCCTGCCCCGAAGGCGCCACGACCGTCGCCGGCTTCCGCAAGGCGCTGGCGGCCGGGCTGATCGGGCCGCGCGAACGCGTGGTGCTGGTCAACACCGGGTCTGGCTTGAAATCGGTGCCGTCGTTCCCGCTGTCGGCCTTCCCGGTGATCCACGGCGCTGACGACATTGCGGCGCGATAGACGTCCAGATGTTTGAGGCGATGGGGCGGGATAGGGCGCCCTGGTCGGACTTGGCGCGGCGCGACCTCAGAGCGCGGGGACGGCCTCGCGCAGGCTGAAGCCCGCCTGCAGGTCGCATCGAAGGCGCCAATCTTCGACCAGCGGGACCTCCATGCAGGGGCGTCCGCCGTCGATCAGGCGAACCGCGCGCCCGTCCACCAGGGGGTGGATGCGCAGGATCAGCTGCCAGATGCTCCAGAAGTCGTCACCCGCGGCCCACGCCGCGTTGCACTCGTCCGCCAGATCCGATGCCGACATCCCCGTGATCTCCCGTCCATGTCCCCATCGATACGATGACGGACGGCGACCGAGTCAGGAATCCACGATCTCGTTATACCTGCTATCGCGGCATATCTGATATCGCCGGCCAAAAGCGACAAAATCCAGACATTTCCGCGTCCGGGACGAAGCTGCTAGGCTGCGGTCCATCGACGGCCGGCGCGCGGTCAACCCCGGCGGCCGACATCCGGAGGAAGACTGCCGATGAGCTACGATCTCGTGATCAAGAACGGCATGGTGATCGACGGCTCCGGCCTGCCGCGCTACCGCGCCGACGTCGGCGTGAAGGACGGCAAGATCGCCTTCGTCGGCCGCATCGCCGCCCCCGCCCGGGAGACCATCGACGCCGAGGGCCACGTCGTCGCGCCGGGCTTCGTCGACGGCCACACCCACATGGACGCCCAGGTATTCTGGGATCCGCTCGGCACCAGCTCGTGCTATCACGGCATCACGTCGGTCGTGATGGGCAATTGCGGCTTCACGCTCGCGCCGTGCCGCGAGGCCGACGCCGACATGGTGTTCCGCAACCTGGAGCGCGCCGAGGACCTCAGCCGCGACGCCATGAAGGCCGGCATCAGGTGGCGTTGGGAAACCTTTCCGCAGTTTCTCGACGTGCTCGACGGTCTGCCCAAGGGCATCAACTACGCGAACTACATCGGCCATGCCGCGATCCGCACCTACGTGATGGGCGAGCGGGCCTTCACCGACACGGCGCGCGACGACGATCTGGCGGCGATGGCGGCGCTCGTGCGCGAGGGCATCCGCGCCGGCGCGATCGGCTTCTCGACCTCGCAGAGCGCGAGCCACGAGACCTCCGACGACAAGCCGGTGGCCAGCCGAATCGCGGACTGGCGCGAGATCGAGACGCTGGTGGGCGCGATGGCCGACGTCGGCGCCGGCATCCTCGAGATCGCCATGGGCCAGCACGGGCCCGACTACTACGCCAAGCTCAAGAAGCTGACGGTCGACACCGGCCGGCCGATCACCTTCGGGGTGTTCTGGCGCCGCCCGACGCCGAACGCCTGGCGGCTCGCGCTCGACACGATCGAGGCGGCGGCGCGCGAAGGCGGCCGCATGTTCGCGCAGGTGCACACGAGGCCGCTCAACGTGCTGCTGTCCTTCGAGGCCCACACGCCGTTCGACAAGTGGGAGGTCTGGCGCGACGTCCGCAAGCTGCCGCTCGAGCAGCAGAAGGCAGCGCTGCGCGACCCGGAGATGCGCGCCAAGCTGGTCGCGGTGGCGAGCGGTCCTTACGACAACCGGCGCGCGATCGGCGCCGAGGCGCGCCCGCCGGAGTGGGACTGGGTCTATCTGATGAACGACATGAAGGGCCCGCACCGTTCGATGGCGGAGCTGGCGCGCGAGCGCAACTGCCATCCGGTCGAGCTCATGATCGACCTCGCGCTCGAGCGCGACTTCAAGCTGTTCCTGATCCAACCGATCGCGAATGAGGACCAGAACGCGGCGCTCGAGCTGATCAAGCATCCGCGCACCGTGGTGACTTTCTCGGACTCCGGCGCGCACGTCTCGCAGATCATGGACAGCTCGCTGCAGACCCATCTGCTCAGCCACTGGGTGCGCGAGAAGGAGGCCGTCACGCTCGAGGAGGCGGTCAAGTACCTGAGCTACGATACCGCGACCCACTGGGGCTTCCACGATCGTGGATTGGTGCGCGAGGGCATGGCGGCGGATCTCGTGGTGTTCGATCCCGAGACCGTCGGTCCGCGCATGCCCGAGGTGGTGGCCGATCTGCCGGCGGGCGCGAAGCGCCTCAAGCAGACCGCCGACGGCATCCGGGCCACCGTGGTCAACGGCCAGGTGCTGTTGCGCGACAACCAGCACACCGGCGCGCTGCCGGGCAAGCTGCTGCGCGGCCGCGTGCCGGATTAGGGCGCGTCCTCGCGAACGGAAGCGGGGCAGTCGGCCGCTGATCGCATCGTCGCGCAGCCCCATGCCCGACCACACGATCTACTCGCAGATCGGCCCCTATGTGCCGATCGTCGACCGCTCCTGGATGCGCCTGCCGCAGGGCGCGCGGCTGGCGCTCTGGATCGTTCCGAACATCGAGTACTACCAACTGTCGCCGCCGCCCGGCAAATTCGACGCCTGGCCGCGCTGCCCGCACCCCGACATCATGAACTACGGCGTCCGCGATTTCGGCAATCGCGTGGGGATCTGGCGGCTGCTCGACGTGCTCGACCGCCGCAAGGTGCGCGCGACTCTCTCGCTCAACATCGC
>DATJLY010000353.1:0-7639 GCA_035509095.1 Allostellaceae bacterium
AGCCCGAGGAGACAGAAGCCCGCCGCCGCGACCAGCGCGAAGGTCATGCCGACGCTAAGGCCGGAAAGCCCGATGCAGCCGACGATCGGGATCGCGAGCGCGAACAGGATCGGCACCGGGATGAAGCCGTAAATGTCGAGGGGCCGCATGATGATGAGCCCGCCCAGCGTGCCCGCGAGCTGGAACCCGGTGACGGCCAGTCCCGCCCGCTCGGCCGGCACGCCGTTGGTCGCGAGAATGGTCGGCATCCACTGATTGACGAAATAGAAGATCATCAGGTTGATCGCGTTCGAGAGCCAGAACATCGGCGTGATCACGGCCAGCCGGCCCTTGAAGATCGCGCCGTAGGAGAATTTCTGGCGATTATCCTCGCCGCCGATGACGAAGTTGGCGCCGGGATCGAGGCTGAGGCCAGGCTCCATGGTGCCAAGGATGCGCACCAGATCGTGATGCCGTTCCGGCTTCAGCGCGAGATACTTGATCGATTCCGGCAAGGTGAAGAACACCAGGATGCCGGCGAGGATCGGCACGATCCCGCCGATGGTGAAGAGGATGCGCCAGCCGAAATCGGCCATCAGCGCGGCCCCCACCAGCCCGGGGATGGCGCCGCCGAATGTGACGCCCGAGAACATGAGCACGAACAAGGTCGCCCGCGCGCGCTTTGGCGCATACTCGTTCAAGAGCGCCGTGGTGATCGGCAGCACGCCCGAGATGCCAAGGCCGGCGATGAAGCGCAGCCAGATCATCCCGGTCAGCCCGGTCGCGAGCACCGACGCCCAGGTGAAGATGCCAAAATAGATCGAGCCCCAGATGATCGCGCTGCGCCGCCCGTAATGGTCGGCGACCCAGCCAAGAACCAACGGGCCGAGCAGCCCGGCAAAGAGGCCGGCGCTGAACATGCCGCCCAATTGCGCCGGCGGGAAATGCCATTCCTTGATGAGCGCGGGCGCGGCGATCGCCGCGGCGCCGATATCGTATCCGTCGACCATCACCACGATGAAGGCGATGATGATCAGCTTCACATGAAAGGCGCCGATCTTCTGGCGATCGATGATCGGCGCAAGATCGACCGTGCGTACCGCGGCCATGGCGTTTTCCCCGGTTTGTTCGTCGTTGACGGGCGCGGCAATCTACGCCGCGGAACCGCCGCACGCCAGGGGATGCCGCGCTGTTAACGATATTTTCCCAGGCAAACGGGCGTGTGGGCAATGGCCCACCGATCATCCGCCGGGAACGAGGCCCGAGGATTGGTGCCAGGGGATAAGGAGCCGCCGCAGCACGCCGACGGCGAAGTAGAACGTAAAGCCCAGGAGCGTCATCTGGATCATCACCGCGAAGAGCCCATCGGTCTCGAACGCGTTCATTTTGGAGATGAGGAGATAGCCGAGCCCGCTATTCCCGCCGAGATATTCCCCGACGATCGCGCCGATGATGGCCAGCACGATCCCGACCTCCATCCCGGTCAGGATATAAGGCAGCGAGCTTTGCAGCTCGAGCCGCCAGAACACGGCGAAGCGCGACGCATTGAGGCTGGTCATGACGTCGCGATGCCCGCTCTCGACCGATTTGACGCCCAGGACCGTGTTGGTGAGGATCGGGAAAAAGGCCAGCACGGCCGCGACGATCACCTTGCTGGTGATGCCGAACCCGAACCACACGACGAACAGCGGCACGAACGCCACCTTCGGCACCACCTGGATCATGATGATGAAGGGGTTGAGCGTCATCTCGAGCCAGCGGATCCGGCCGATCAGCACGCCGAGCCCGACTCCGATCACGAGTCCCCACGCGAACCCGACCAGGGTTTCATAGACCGTGGTCCCGGCATGGCTCCAGGCGCGCGGCGATTGGAGGAGATCGATCCACGCATCCCACACCGCGACGGGGGTCGGCATGATGAAGGCCGAGATATGCGATTCCGTCACATAGAGGTGCCAGGCGAAAATCAGCACGCCGGCAAGGAGCGGCGTCGAGATCCAGGGCAGGCTCGCCGCGACCGGGCGGCGCTGGAGCGCGGGGGCTGAGATGTCCGTCATGGCGCCTCTTCCTCAGGAGATCGCGATCAAGCGGTGGCGGAGCGTGGTGACGATGCTTTGGAACTCGGGCGAGGCCTGCACGTCGAGCGAGCGCGGCCGTTCGAAATCGACCTCGACGATCGTGTCGATCCGTCCCGGCCGCGGCGACAGCAGGACCACCCGGTCGGCGAGGAACACCGCCTCGCTGATCGAATGGGTCACGAGCACGATCGTCTTGCGCGTCTCGATCCAGATGCGCTGCAGCTCGATATTCATCTGGTCGCGGGTCATCGCGTCGAGCGCGCCGAACGGCTCGTCCATCAGCAGCACCGCCGGGTCATAGCTGAGGGCGCGGGCGATCGCGGCGCGCTGCCGCATCCCGCCCGACAGCTCGCGCGGCCAGCGCCGGTCGAACCCTTCGATGCCGACGAGCTTGATGAGCGCGCGCACGCGCCGTTGCCGCTCCGCCCGCGGCACCGATCGCAGCTCGAGCGGCAGGGTGATGTTGCCCTCGATCGTAAGCCAGGGGAAAAGATTGGCGTCCTGAAACACGATCCCCATGCCGGCAGCGGCCTCGCTTTGCCGCGCGCCACCCGCCCAGAGATCGTGGCCCAGCACCCGCACCTCGCCCTTGGTCGGCTGGATGAGGCCGCCGACGATGCGCAGAAGCGTGGTCTTGCCGCAGCCCGAAGGACCCAGGATCACGACGAACTCGCCGGTCGCGATCGAGAGATCGGTCGGCGCGAGCGCGTGGACCGGCTCGTCGCGGGTCTCGAACCATTTGTCGACGCCCGACAGCGCGATCGCGCCGGCATCCATCGATGCCACGGCTTCCTTGGCTCTCATGGCCCGTATCATGATCCGGCCCGGCCGCGAAGGCCAGTCTTCAGCGAACCGGCAAGCCGCGTCCTATCGCTCGGGGATGAGGCAGAAGCCCTGCGCCTCGATGCCAAGCGCCGGGTTGAACTTGCTGCGGAAATTCTCGAGCGCGATGGCGGCGGTCAGCGCGACGATCTGTGCCTCGGTATAGTGCGCCTTGAGTTGGGCGAAGAGCGCGTCATCGACCTTCTGCCCGGTGATCGTCATGCGCTCGGCATAGTCGAGCGCGACGCGCTCGGCTTCGCTGAAGAGGTTGCTCTCGCGCCAGCTTGCCACGGCCCGAAGTTTTGCTGCCCCGTCCGGTCCTTCCGCCACACGGGCGGCATTGATGTCCATTCAAAAAGGGCAGCCATTGATGGTCGCCGCGCGCAGCGACACGAGCGAGACGAGCGCCGCCGGAATCTCTCCCGACTGCGCGATCGCGGCGCCCAGCGCCTTTGCCGCGCGCAGGATCGGCGGGCAATGCGCCATCACCTTGGTCGGGTTGAAAAGATCGCCGAACCGGTCGCGCTCTTCCTGGAAGAGCGGGGCGAGGATCGGATCATCGCCCGCATCCTCGATCTCGCGCACCCTCGGCATCGCGTCCTCCTTCCCTACGCCTCGATCCCCAACAGCTTCACCGCGGTCCCGCTCAGAATCGCCACGCGATCGGCGTCGGACAGGCCAGGCGTCGCGAGAATGTGGTCGACCGACGTGCTGGTCCAGGGATAGGGATAATCGGTGCCCATCATGATCTGGCTCACGCCGGTCTCGGCGATGAGATGGCGCAGCGCCTCGGGCGTGAAGATCAGGCTGTCGAAATAAAGCTGCCGCAGATATTCCGTCGGCTTCTTCTTCAAGGGCTTCACGCGGTCCGGGAAGGTGACGCCGATCGCGTCGGACCGCGCGGCATAGGACGGCAGATAGCCGCCGCCATGCGCGGAGCAGATCTTCAGCCCCGGATAGCGGTCGAGCGTGCCCTCGAAAATCAGATGCGACAGCGCGATCGTGGTCTCGAGCGGATTGCCGATGGCGTTGTCGAGGCCGCCATTGCCGGTGAGACGCGAGGCGAGCTCGGCCGTGCCTTGCGGATGAAGGAACACAAGCGCGCCCAGCTCTTCGGCCTTGGCCCAGACCGGATTGAACTTCTCGGCCGCCAGCTCCTCGCCATTGACGCTGCCGCCGACCGAGACGCCGCGCAGGCCCAGCTGCTTGACGCCATGGACGAGCTGCTCGACCGCAAGATCGGGATGCTGCAGCGCGACGGTGGCGAAGGCGACAAAGCGCTCCTTGTGCGCGGCGCAGAACTCGGCGAGCTTCTCGTTCTGAATCTTGATGAGCGGCGCCGCGACATCGCGGTCGGCGCCGTACCAGAACGGATTGATGCTGAGCGCTTCGACGTCGATGCCTTGGGCATCCATCGCCGCGATGCGGTCCTCGACCTTGCTGAACAGGAGCTGCGGCGGGCCGGGCCGCGGCGCCGACATCATCGCCATCGCCTCCGGGATCGAGCAATGGGCGTGCACGTCGACCGTCTTGACCCGCTTGCCGTTGACCACGACTTCGCGCCGCCGCGCCGGTGCGGTCGCATGGGCGCTCCCGGATGCTTGCGCCGCGGCCGCCGCGGCCGGCATGGCGCTCATCAGCTCGCATCCGACAAAGGCCAGGTTGGCCGCCGCGCTTGGGACCGCTTGCTGCAAATTCATCTGATCTCCCTCCACCCATCCTCTAAAGCGCCGTTTGCCGGCCAACGCAAGTCGGTCGCCTATTGTCCCTCATGCGGCGGGGCGGGGCCGACATCGACATAGACGCGCTCGCCGGTCGCGGGCTTCACATGGACTTCGACCATGCGGCCCGACGAGGGATCGACAAACCGTTCCGGCGTGGCGACGAAGCCGCCTCCCGGCGCCCGCGCGACCGGGTTCTTGTAGAAGGCGCGCTCGAACAACGCGCCGATGATGAACAGGATCCCGACGACCCCCGGCCCGATCAGAACCGCTGCCGGCGCGCCGCGCGCGACGAGGTAAAGGGCGCCCGCGATCAGCAGGATGCCGGCGGCGCCGAGGATCATGCGCACGATCGACATGGGTCTCAGGCCCGGATCGGCTCGACCACGACCGCCGTGCCATAGGCGACGATCTCGCTCATGGTCTGCCCGATCTCGGACGAATCAAAGCGCATCATCACGACCGCGTTGGCGCCCATCGCGGTCGCGGTCTCGACCATGCGGTCGATCGCCTGACGCCGGGCGTGCTCGACCATCTGCGTATATTCCTTGATCTCGCCGCCGACGATCGAGCGGAAGCCCGCCATGATGTTGCCGCCAAGGCCGCGCGAGCGCACCACGACGCCGAAACATTGTCCCTTGGTCTCGACCGTGCGATGGCCCGCCACGGCCTCGGTTGTCGCCACCAGCATCGCATTCGCCCCGTTCGTTCCCCAGGGAATGATAGCACATCGCTGGCAGTGCTCGCGCTTCCGGCCGGTGCTAGGGTGAGGGCACAATGAAGCTTGAAAATGCTTTCGACGTGCCGTTGCCGCCGGAAGAAGCGTGGCACGTCCTCCTCGACATCCCTCGCGTGGCCCCTTGCCTTCCCGGCGCCGAGCTCACCGGGACGATCGACGACAAGACCTACAAGGGCAAGGTCGCGGCGCGCCTCGGGCCGGTCGCCGTGTCGTTCGCCGGCACGGCGCGGCTCGAAGAGGTCGACGCGGCCGGCCGCCGCGTCAGGGTCAAGGCGACCGGCAGCGAGGAAAAGGGCCGCGGCGGCGCACAGGCCGTGGTCGAGTTCCGGCTGAGCCAGACCGCGCCGCGCGCAACCCGTGTCAGCATCGTCACCGACCTCGCGTTGAACGGCGCGGTCGCGCAATACGGCCGCGGCGCCGCGATGATCGCCGACGTGGCGCAGCAGATGGTGGACAAATTCGCCGCTTCGCTCAAAGTGCAGATCGAAGGCAGCGAGGCTGAACGGCAAGCGGCCGCCGCCGAGGCTGCCAAAGGGGTGTCGGGACTGAGCCTGATCCTTGTCGCGTTGTGGCGCGCAGTGAAGCGTCTCTTCGGCGCCGGCGCGCGGGTCTAAAGGGGGAATCGCGTGGCAACAGAGAAACCATTCGTCGATGTCAGTGCGCTGGTCGATCGTCGCATCACGCCGTTTCAGCTCGGCGTGTTCGCGATCTGCTTCCTGATCGCGCTCTTCGACGGCTTTGATTCGCAGGTGATCAGCGTCACCGGCCCGCTCATGGTGCAGGAGCTGCATCTGAGCCCGCGCATGCTGGGCCCGATCTTCTCGGCGGCGCAGTGGGGCGGGCTTTTGGGCGCCTTCATATTGGGACCGTGCGCCGACCGGTGGGGCCGGCGGCGCTTTCTCATCGGCTGCAGCCTGCTGTGCGGCGGCGCCACCTTTGCGACGCCGTGGGCGGATTCGGCGACGTCGATCGTGGTGTTGCGGCTCCTCGCCGGATTCGGGCTCGGCGGCGCCAGCCCGTGCTTTGTCTCGCTCGCGTCGGAATTCGCGCCAAAGCGCCTACGCGCCGGCATGGTCACGATCATCTGGGGGGCGTTGCCGGGCAGCGGCATCCTCAACGGGCTTTTGGGCGCGTTCATCGTCCAGGACTATGGATGGCGGGCGATCTATTACGGCGGCGGCGCGCTCGCCCTCGCCATGTCGGTCGTGATGGTGGTCTGGCTTCCGGAATCGGTGGGCTTCCTGGCGGCGCGGGGGGCCGATCCCGAGCGCATCCGGCGCGTGCTGCGGCGGTTCGCGGCCGGCGCCTTCGACGAGACGGCGACCCGCTTCATCATCACCGAAGAGACCCGCGCGGGCGCGCCCATGCGGCATCTCTTCACCGAGGGACGCGCGGCCACGACGATCTTCTTGTGGATCACCTTCTTCATCGATTTCTTCGTGCTGCTGGCCACGCTGATCTGGACGCCCGGTCTTTTGAAGATGACGGGCATGCCGGCGTCCCAGGCCGCGCTGGCGCTCGCGATCAACAATGTCGGCGGCATCATCGGCACGATCGGCATCGGTCAGTTCATCGACCGCTTCCCTTCGCACGGGGCGTTGGCGGCGATCTTCCTGGGCGGCGCGCTGGTCACTGCGGGGATCGGCTTCACGGCGCCCGATTTTCTTGCCGTTGCGGCGCTCTCGGCCCTTGCGGGTTTGCTGGTAGGCGGCGGCGGCGGCGGGCTGATCGCGCTCGCGGCGCTCACCTATCCGACCTTCATGCGCTCGACCGGCATCGGCTGGGCACTGGGCGTCAGCCGCTTTGGCAGCGCGTCGGGACCGCTCGTCGTCGGCATGCTGGTCGCCGCGCAATGGCGGCCCAACGCGATCTTCTTCCTGCTCGCCGCGATCGTGCTTTTGGTTTTCGTGGTGCTGTTGGCGATGGGCGTGACGGCGCGGCGGCCGGTTCCGGCGCAAGCCTGATCATTCGAAGAGGTCCGGCGGATCGCCCAGATGCGCCGGCACGAGGTCGTGCGCGGTGACGCCCACGAGCCGGTAGCGCTGCCCGTCGAGGAGCCGCGCGAGGATCGGGCGGACCGTCGCGAGGATCGTCTCGGCCCTCAAGGTCGGGTCGCGCGGGCGGCAGGCATGGGTCGTCGTGTGCCGGTCCGCGCGCCGCAGCTTCAAGGTGAGGTTGGCGGCGGCAAGCTCGGCGCGCGCCAGCCGCTCGGCGACGCGCAGGCAAAGCCGCTGAAGCTCGGGCTCCATCTCTTCGAGCCGCGAGAGGTCGCGCTCGAACGTGCGCTCCGCGCCGATCGT
>DATJLY010000354.1:0-9920 GCA_035509095.1 Allostellaceae bacterium
TTGCCGAGATCGACGGTGACGACCCCGTTCCAGCGTGCCCGGTCGAGCGGTGACTCGACGCCGCCCACCACGCTCGAACCGCCGCCGAACGGAATGACCGCAGCGCCGGCGCCGCCCGCCCAGTCGAGAAGCGACGCCACCTCGGCCTCGCTGCGCGGATAGGCGACGATGTCCGGCGCGCCGTGATAATCGCCGGCAAGCCCGCGGACATACTCGACATAGGCCTTGCCATAAGTGTGCGCGGCCCGGTCATAAGGCGCCTCGGACGTGATCGAGGCAAGCGAATGCGGCGGCTTGAGACGCGGCGGCGGCAGCGTCAGGGCATCGAGCGGCGGCGGTGTGCGTTCGTCGAACTGGCCCACCCCGAACCGTTCGCGCACCCGCGAGAGCAGGAATTCCTGCTCGTCCGCGTCGAGCCCCTCGCCTTCCCGCCCCCAGCCGAAATGCTTGAGCCGTGCTGCCATCTCCGACCTCGCCCGAATCGCCCGGGCCAGAATTCCGGATCGCCCGGCCCGTGACAAGGGCGGACCGAGACTGCATACTTCGCCGGAGAATAAATCTCAGGGGGAAACCATGGCTCAGCAGGGTCAGACGGCCGGACGCGCGCCCGCCGAGGGGTCGGTCACGCCCATCATCGTGATCGGCGTGCTCGCCGCGATCTTCAACTTCGCGATCACGACCGCCACCGTCTATGGCCACACCTTGTTCTTCCCCGTCAACATCCTGGGCGGGTTCAGCTTCAACGTCGCACCGCTGCTGCCGGCCTCGACCGCCCTCATTCTCGGATACGGGCTGTGGCAGTATTCCGGGGTGCGGGCCGGACCCGCCGTGATCGCGGCGATCTTCATCTTCGCCACGCCGATCGTGCTCGTGCAGGTCTGGAACGCGCTGACCGGCGTCTTGCTGAACATGCTGCCGGATTCGGTGGTCACCAATTCGCAGAATTTCTACGGCATCTTCTTTGCGCAGCGCATGGTCTCGGTGCTCAGCGTGATGGTGGTGATAGCGATCGCGAGCCGGCAGTTCCGCAACTGGCCGGTCTGGATCCTCCTGATCATCGTGTGGGCCGGCGGCGACACGCTGCTGTTCGGCCTGTTCCGCGATTCGGTCATCACGCGCGACGCTTACCAGTGGCTCTATCCGGTCGAGCGCGTGATCGGATTCCTTATCCTCGGCGCCTATTTCGCGCGGCGGGCCTAATAGTTGCCCTTGGGCTCGATCCCGAGCGCGTGCTGACCCACCAGCGCGGAGATCGCGTCCCAGTTGAGGCCGATATGGCGGCATGCGGCGGTGACGTCGCGCTGCGCGCGGTGGACCGGGTCGTCCGAGAAAATCCCGGGCACCCCGAGCGCGCCGGCAAGCGCGGTGATCGCCTGGGCTGCCATTCGCGCCGCGAAGGCTTGCCCGCGGCGGATCGCGATGCGGTCTTCGGTCGTCAAAATCCCGCCCGCCCGCAAGATCGCGATCGCGTTGCGGTTGTCGCGCAACAAGATGGTCTCGCCGGCATCGACCGAAGCGAGCGCCTCGGCAACCCGCATCTGCACGCCGGCGAACCCGGCGACCGGCGCCCGCGTGCCCTCGACGCCGCCGCGCGTCGCGCGGTCGCGCGTGCCTCTGATGAAGGCCGCGATAGCGCCCTTGGCGGCGCCAAGCGCCACCGCGGCGAACACGGACGGGACGCAGCTCATCATCGGCAGGCGATAGATCGGCTGGGCATGCGCGACCTCGCCCGGCTCCCGGCATCGGCCCATGCGGGCGACCGGCATTGCGCGATGCGCGGGAACGAAGACATCGTCCAGCACCACGATCTTGCTCCCGGTGCCGGCGAGCCCGACCGTATACCAATTGTCCTCGATGGCGAAATCGTGCGCCGGCGCCAGGAAGAGATGCGGCTCGGCCGCTCCATCGCCGTGCGCCGGCGGCAGGCGGGCACCAAGGATCGCCGCTTGCGCGCTGTCGCAGCCGCTGCAGAAGTCCCAGCGCCCGCTGACGCGCCAGCCACCGGTCACGGCGCGCCCGACGCCAGCCGGCGGAAACGAGCCGCACGTGACGGCATCGGGATCGAGCCCCCATAAATCCCGCTGCGCCTCGAGCGGCAGGTTGGCGGCAAGCCATTGCTGTCCCGCGGCGATGGCATAGACCCAGCCGGTCGACGCACACGCACCCGCAAGAATCATGATGATCTCCAGCAGGAGATCGTAATCCTGCTCGAGCCCGCCGAATGCCGCGGGCCCCACGACGCGATAGAGCCCGGCGGCGCGGATTTCCGCGATCGTCTCGTCCGGCACGCGCCGCAGCCGTTCCGCAGTGGCGGCGCGCGACGCGAGCGCCGGCACCAAGGCCTTGGCGCGCGCCAGCAGATCGGTGCGCAGGGATGTGTCATGAGATGTCGCCATGGTCTCTTCCCTCGCCATGCCCGGGCTTGACCCGGGCATCCATGGCACGCGACGCGCCGCCCGGACGTGGATGGCCGGGTCAGGCCCGGCCATGACTGAAGAAGGATCAATCTATCGGAGCAGGCAAGCTAGCACCTCGACAGCGCCGAGACGAGAGTTGACGCGCCCGCACGGGCGCTGACAATGGGCGCGATGTCGAACACTCTGACGCTCGTCGCGCTCAGCGGGATTGGCTGCATCCAACCGGGCGACGACCTTGGTGCCTTGTTGATCACGGCGATCGAGCGCGCCGGCGCAAGGCTCGGCGATTGCGACGTTCTCGTCATCGCCCAGAAGATCGTATCGAAGGCCGAAGGCCGGATCGTCGATCTCGCGCGCGTCACGGCCTCGCCACGCGCCGTGGCGCTCGCGGCCCAATGCGACAAGGACCCGCGCCTCGTCGAGCTGATCCTCGAGGAATCGCGCCGCGTGGTGCGGCATCGTCCGGGCGTGCTGATCGTCGAGCATCGGCTTGGCTTTGTGATGGCGAATGCCGGCATCGACCGATCGAATGTCGATCCGGGATCGGGCACCGAGCCGGTGCTGCTTTTGCCGCGCGACCCCGATGGCGCGGCCACGGCATTGCGGGCACGCCTCGCGGCCCATTTCGGCGCCCAGCCGGCGGTGATCGTCGCCGACAGTTTCGGTCGCGCGTGGCGGCGCGGCACGGTCGGGATCGCGCTGGGCGCCGCGGGCCTGCCGTCGCTCGTCGATCTGCGCGGCCGGCCGGACCTCTTCGGCCGCCCGCTGCGGGTGAGCGAGACCGGGTTCGCCGACGAGATCGCCGCTGCCGCGTCGCTCCTCATGGGCCAGGCCGACGAAGGATTGCCGGCGGTGCTGGTGCGCGGGCTCGTCTGGTCGGCGCCCACAACCGAGGCCGCCGCGCTGATCCGGCCGGAAGCGGAGGATCTGTTCCGGTGAGCGAGGGGCGCGTCGTTGCGTTGTCGGGCGGCGTCGGCGGAGCGAAGCTCGCGCTCGGCCTTGCCCGCGTGCTGGCGCCCGAGACGCTGCTCGTCGTCGCCAACACGGGCGATGATTTCACGCATCTCGGCCTTGCCATCTCGCCCGATCTCGACACGCTGCTTTATGCGCTCGCCGGGATCGACAATATGCAGACCGGATGGGGCCGGCGCGGCGAGACCTGGACCTTCATGGCGGCGCTCGAAGCGTTGGGCGGCGAGACCTGGTTCCGTTTGGGCGATGGCGACCTCGCGACCCATGTCGAGCGCACGCGGCGGCTTGCGGCGGGCGAGGCCTTGTCGGCGATCACCGACGATTTCCGGCGGCGGCTCGGCATCGCGGCACGGATCGTGCCGATGAGCGATGATCCGGTCCGCACGCGCCTCGAGACGAGCGAGGGATGGCTCGATTTCCAGCCCTATTTCGTGCGCCGGCGGTGCGAGCCCGCGGTGCGCGCCATCGCGTTCGCCGGCGCCGAGACGGCGCGGCCCTATCCCGAGATCATCGCGGCGCTTGGCGATCCCGGACTTCGCGCCGTGATCTTGTGCCCCTCCAATCCTTTCATCAGCATCGATCCGATCCTCGCCGTGCCCCGGATGCGCCAGGCGCTTCGGGATTGCGCGGCGCCGGTCGTCGCCGTGACGCCGATCATCTCCGGCCGGGCGGTCAAAGGCCCGACGGTGAAGATGATGCAGGAATTGGGCCTCGCGGCCGACGCCGCATCGGTCGCGCGGCGCTATGCGGATTTCATCGACGCCTTCATCATCGACCGTGCCGATCAGGCAGGCGCGGACGTGCCCGGCGTCGCGCTTATGCCGGCGGACACATTGATGCTGACCTTGACCGACCGCGAGGCGCTCGCGCGCACCGTGCTTGCCGCGGCCGACGCGGCGCGGAAGCGACGGCGATGAGGCCGCTCTGGGCCGCCGTGCCGGTGAAGGCACTGGATCATGCGAAGCAGCGTCTTGGCGACCGGCTGCCGCCATCGACGCGCCGCGCCTTGGCGCTTGCGATGGTCGAGGATGTGCTGGCGGCGCTCGGCAAGGTCCACGCGCTCGGCGGAATCGCGGTGCTCACGCTCGATCCCGACGCGAGCGCCTTGGCGGCGCGCTTTGGCGCCGAGATATGGCAACAAGATGCAGGCATCGGCCACACCGAAGCGGTTGCGGCCGCGGCGCGGCGGCTCAGACAACAAGGATGCGCGATGGTGACCATTCCCGGCGACATTCCGCTCGTCACCGCTGCGGACATCGCGCGGATCATCGCGGCGGCACCGGCGCCGCCGGCCTTCGTCGCCGTCCCCGCGCGCGACCGATGCGGCACCAACGCGGTGCTGTGCGACCCGGCCGACGCCGTGCCGCTGCGCTTTGGCGGCGACAGTTTCTCCGCCCACCTTGCCGCCGCACGCGCCGGCGGGATCGAGCCGGTGGTGCTCGACCTGCCGCGCATCGCGCTCGACATCGACACGGGCGCCGATCTCGACCTTTTCCTGGCGCAGCGATCCGACACGCGGGCGCAGGCGGTGCTCGACCGGGTGCGCGCATGAGCCTCTCCGACGACGCGGCGATGGCGCTTGCCGACAGCGACAATCTCAACGCATTGATGGCGCGCGCGGCGGCGCTCCGCGACGAAGGGCACGGGAACATCGTCACCTATTCGCCCAAAGTGTTCATCCCGCTGACCCGGCTCTGCCGCGACAATTGCCACTATTGCACCTTCGCCCAGCCGCCGCGGCACGGCGCGGCCGCCTATCTCTCGCCCGACGAGGTGCTGGCGATCGCGCGGGCGGGTCAGGAAGCCGGTTGCCGCGAGGCGCTTTTCACCTTGGGGGACCAGCCCGAACGGCGCTATCGCGCGGCACGCGATGCGCTGGCCGCACTGGGCTATGCGAGCACGCTCGACTATCTCGCGGCGATGGCGGCGCTGGTGCTGCGCGAGACCGAGCTATTGCCGCATCTCAATCCCGGCATCCTCACCCGCGAAGACCTCGCGCGGCTCAAATCCGTATCGGCGAGCCAGGGCATCATGCTCGAGACGGCTTCTGTGCGCCTGGCGCAAAAAGGAGGGCCCCATTGGGGCTCGCCCGACAAAGACCCCGTGGTGCGGCTCGCCACCATCGAGGCGGCAGGCGAAGAGCGGGTGCCCTTCACAAGCGGCATCCTGATCGGCATCGGCGAGACGCGGGCGGAACGGATCGAAGCGCTGCTCGCTTTGCGCGCGCTGCATCGCCGGCACGGCCATCTTCAGGAGATCATCGTCCAGAATTTTCGCGCCAAGCCCGGCACGCGGATGGCGGCGGCGCCCGAGCCCGATCTCGCCGAGCATCTCTGGACCATCGCGGTCGCGCGCCTCTTGTTCGGGCCCGAGATGAACATCCAGGCGCCACCCAATCTCGCCGACGGCGCGCTCGTCCCGCTCATCGCGGCCGGCATCAACGATTGGGGCGGCGTCTCGCCGGTGACGCCCGACCACGTCAATCCCGAGCGCCCCTGGCCCGAGATCGAGCGCCTTGCCGCCGAGACCGCCGCCGCGGGCAAAGAATTGGTCCCGCGTCTTGCGATCTATCCCGCCTATGCGCGCGATCCCGAGCGGTGGCTGGCGCCGGCGCTGCGCACGCCCGTGATGCAGGCATCGGATGCGGAGGGATTTGCCCGCGGCGAAGCGTGGATGCCGGGCGCGGGCTTGGCGCTTCCACCCGTGCCGCCGCGGTCGGGGCGCGCCGCGACCTTGTCGCCGCTCCTCGATCGGGCGGCCAACGGCGAGCGGCTCGACGAGGCGGAGATCGTGGCGCTTTTCGCCGCGCGCGGGGCCGATTTCGACGCGGTGTGCCGAGCCGCGGACGCGCTGCGCGAGCGGGTGTGCGGACCGCGTGTGAGTTATGTCGTCACGCGCAATATCAACTACACAAACATCTGCTCTTATCGCTGCCGGTTCTGCGCGTTCTCGAAAGGCAAGCTCGCCGACAATCTGCGCGGCCGGCCTTATGACCTCGACATCGAAGAAATCCAGCGCCGCGCGCGCGAGGCGTGGGAGCGTGGCGCGGTCGAATTGTGCCTCCAGGGCGGCATCCACCCGGACTATACGGGGGCGACCTATCGCGCGATCTGCGCCGCCATCAAGGCGGCCGTGCCGGAGATCCACATCCACGCCTTCTCGCCGCTCGAAATCTTCCAGGGCGCGGCGACGCTCGGCCGGGAGGTGGCGGGATTCCTCGCCGAGCTCAAGGCGGCGGGGTTGGGCTCGCTTCCGGGCACGGCGGCCGAGATCCTGGATGACGAGGTGCGCCGGATCATCTGCCCCGACAAAGTGACGACGGCTGAGTGGCTCGCCGTGATCGAGGCGGCGCACGGCGTCGGCCTTCGCACCACCGCCACGATCATGTTCGGCCATGTCGACCGGCCCCAGCATTGGGCACGGCATCTTTTGCGGCTGCGCGATCTGCAGGCGCGCACGGGCGGCTTCACCGAGCTCGTGCCGCTGCCGTTCGTGCCGATGGAGACGCCGATCCATTTGCGCGGCGGCTGTCGGCTCGGCCCCACGTTCCGCGAGGCCGTGCTGATGCACGCGGTGGCGCGGCTCGTGCTTCATCCGCACATCGCGAACATCCAAACATCGTGGGTGAAGATGGGGCCCGAGGGCGCCGCCTTGTGCCTTGCCGCCGGCGCCAATGATCTGGGCGGCACCTTGATGAACGAGAGCATCACGCGCGCGGCGGGCGCCGTGTTCGGACAGGAAATGCCGCCCGAGGCGATGGAGACGCTTATCCGCGCCATCGGCCGCGAGCCGTGGCAGCGTACGACGCTTTATGCGCCTGCACCCGAATCTCGGCAGGCCGCGTCCTTCGGCGCGCCGTCGCTGGCCCCGCCGGTCGACACGCCGGCGCGGCGTTATGAACGCGCCGCTACTTGAGGCTGCTCAAGGTTACGCCGCCAATCTGCTTCAACGCCAGGAGCTGCCGCGCGCAGTCGCTTGCGACGGCATCGGCGAGCTCCGACATGGGCTTGGTCTTGGGCAGATCGAGGTAGCCGCCTTTCTCGATGTAATTGTCCTGGTCGAAATTGTCGGCCGCCTTTTTCAGCGCCTGCCAGGACGTGACCGCATTGGCCTGCTGCTCGAACCGCGACGTGCAATAAGGGGACGCGACGGCGACGACGGCGTCCTGCGTCTGATCATCGGCCATCTGCCGTGCCGTTGCCGGATTCATCCAGCCGAATCCCCAGACGAGCACGCCCCACCAGGCAAAGGCACCAATCACGAGCCCCCAAAATCCGGGCTTGACCCAGGACGGAACCGTCATTTGATCCACTCCCTGTTTTGTGTCGAATTATCGGGCCCACGATATCACCCGCTTTTTGCCGGGTTTCATTGATTCGCGTTCATGACATCTTGTTCATCGAGCCTGCACCGCCCATGCCCGACAGCTTCGCCATCATGCTCAAGTCGAAAGGGACCGCGGATTACAAAGCCGTCGGCCATGTCCTTTTGGAAGCGCCGCCCCGGCGCGGCGATCCTTTCGTCTTCGACCTTGACGGCCGCGCGGTCCGGGGAACGGTCGAGGCGATCTTCATCCCACCCGGATGCGAAGAGGCCTGCAAAGGGACGATGTTCGTCTCCGAAGCGTAGGGTTCAGTGAATCTCGTCCATGCGCGCGAAGATCGAGGCCAGGTCGGCAGCGCGAAATCCCGGCGCGCGGCAGGCGTCGAGCACCACCTTTTCGCGGCGGGTAAGCAAGTCGGCGGCTTCCGCCACTTTGGGCGCGGCCTCGCGCGGGATCACGACGGCGCCGTGGCGGTCCGCATGGACGATGTCGTCGGGCGAGACGATCATGCCGGCGACGCTGACCGTGATTCCGAAATCGACGATGTCGACATGGGCGTGGGACGGCATGACCGCGCCTGCCAGCACGAAGAATCCCTCGGCCCACGCGTCGATGTCGCGCACCGCGCCGTCCGTCACGACGCCCGCGCAGCCCAGCGCCTTGTGCAGGTTCGACTGCACCTCGCCCCAGAAGCAGCCGAAGCCGGCATCGGCCCCATCCACATCCTGCATCACGCAAAGGCTGGGCAAGGGCGTGCGCGCGATGTCCTCGTAATATCGCAGCCGCTTGGTCCGCGCTTCGTCCTTCGAGCGCGGATGCGGCTCGCGCGAGCGGATCATCACGGTGCGCGCATACCCCACGACCGGCTTCATCGTTGGGATCGGCGCCACCAGCGGCTTGCGATTGAAGCCGCGCGCTCGGCGCTCGGGCAGAATGAGCTCGAGCGCGTTGCAAACCGTGGGCGTGTCGAGCCGCGCAAGCGCGGCAAGCGCGTCGGGACCGAGGGGAGCGGACAAAGAAGCCTCCATTCCTGTCCCTTCTTCTTAACCAATCGAGGCGCAGCGCGGGCGGATTATCGCCTGCAACCGGAAATGCATTAGTTTTCTCTTAACCTCTATCTATCATTGTTAAAAAGCACGATGTGCGGTGACGGCCCAGTCGGGGACGCCATCACGAAAACGCAAAACCGGGGCGACCCGGCGACGCAAAGCCTCCGGTCTCTCGGGAGATAGCGGGGCTGCCGAATGAGGGACACTCCAATGCGCTTGACCACCCGCTTCTACATCTGCGCCCTTGCGAATTTGCTCATCAGCTCCTTCGCCGGGGCACTGGTTCAGGGGCATCGCCTCTGATGGAAGCTCATCCCGCGCCTTGGGCCAGCCCGCCTGGCCCAAGGCCGGGATCGATCGGCGCCTCGCGCCGCATTGACGAAGCCAAAACATCGCGCGAGTTTCCTCGGCAGCGTAAACCATTCAAAAAGGCGAAATCCCGAGGAGAACGGCCCTTGTCCAACCGCCCCAATGACGATCCACCCGAGGTCGGCTCGCCGGCCTGCTATATGCACGAGGCCGACGATGTCTATATGGGCTATGCCGGCCGGGACGAGCTCGTCGAGACCCTCACGGGGTTGATCGAGGCGGAGCGGGCCGGCACGCACATCGCGATCGAAAGCGCGCGCGGTGCCGAACCCGGTGCCTACGCGGCGTTCCTGCGCGATCTTCAAGACGACGAGGCGCATTGGTGCGCAATGCTTGCCGGTCATCTGCGTCGGCTTGGCGCGACGCCGTCGTCGAAGGTCGGTGATTTCTTCGGCAAGGCGATGGCGATCGCCGATTTGCGCGAGCGGATCCTCTTCGTCAATCGCGGGCAGGGATGGGTCGCGCGCAAGCTGCGCGAGATTTTGCCGCGCGTCCGCGATGATGGGCTCCATGCCGATTTGGCCGCCATGCTGCGCTCGCACGAGACGAACATCGCGCGCGCCAACGAGGTGGCCGGTCACCGGGCCCCGCGATAGCCGTCGGTCAGCGTGCCGAGGAAGGCGATGATGTCCGCGATCTCGCCGTCATCAAGCGCCGGCTTGTCGCCCTCTTGGCGATCCAAGGGCGGCTCGACGTCGACATTGTCGCGATAGCGGGCCGGCAGATCGTCGAATTTGCGGACCGTTCCATCGGGTCTTTTGGGATACCACTTGCCGGGATCGGTATCGC
>DATJLY010000355.1:0-5695 GCA_035509095.1 Allostellaceae bacterium
TACAAGGCGACCAAGGCCGGCATGATCGCCTATACGCAGCAGATCGCGAGCCAGAACGCCGCGCATGGCGTGCGCGCGAACGTGATCCTGCCCGGACTGATGGACACGCCCATGGCGGTCGACACGCGCGCCCGCTTTGCCGGCAAGCCGCGTGCCGAGATCGCGGCGGCGCGCGACGCGCGCGTGCCGCTGCGCCACAAGATGGGCACGGCCTGGGACGTCGCGAACGCGGCGCTCTTCCTTGCATCGGACGAGGCGAACTTCATCACCGGCGTCGCGCTCCCGGTCGATGGCGGCGCGCTCGTCAACATCAACTGACCGATGCGCGCCGTCTGGTACGACCGGCAAGGACCCGCCGCCGAGGTGCTGACCTTGGGCAGCCTGCCCGATCCTGCGCCGGGCCATGGCGAGGCGCTGGTGCGGCTCGAAGCGTCGGGAGTCAATCCGTCCGATGTGCGGACGCGCGCCGGGCTGCAAGGGCCGATGGACTATCCGCGCATCGTGCCCAACAGCGACGGCGCCGGCATCGTGCTGGCGGTCGGGCCTGGCGTGTCGCCGGCCTGGGTCGGCAAGCGCGTCTGGCTCCATAACGGACAGCGAAACGGCCGCGCCATCGGAACCGCGGCCGAATTGATCGCGCTCGATGCCGATCTGCTGAGCGAATTGCCGGATCGCGTCTCCTTTGCCGAGGGCGCGACGCTCGGCATCCCTTGCATGACGGCCCATCGCGGCGTGTTCGTCGCGGGCCCCGTGCAGGGCCGCACGCTTCTCGTCACCGGCGGCGCAGGCGCGGTCGGGAACTATGCGGTGCAGCTCGCGACCTGGGCCGGCGCGCGCGTCATCGCGACGGTAAGCTCGGACGAGAAGGCCGACAAGGCGCGCGCCGCCGGCGCCGCAGCGACGATCAACTACCACCGCCAGGATGTCGCGGCCGAAGTGACGCGCCTGACCGACGGGCTGGGCGTCGATCACGTGGTCGAGGTCGAGTTCGGCGGCAATCTTGCGACCACGTTGCCCTCGGTCCGCGCCAACGGTTCGATCGCCGTCTATGGCACCGCGGCCGAGCGTATGCCGCGCGTCGCCATGGGCGACCTGATGCGGCGCAACCTGACGCTTCACACGATCTATCTGCCGGGCGTGCCGCACGAGGCGCGGCGGCGTGCGCAGCGCGACATCACCGAGTGGGTCGGGTCCGGCACACGGCTTCTATCGGTGGCCGGCACCTGGCCGCTGGCCGAGACCGCGGCGGCGCATGCCGCGCTCGAACAAGGCGGCAAGCGCGGCACCATCGTCGTCATGCCGCAGCAATAGGGGGGCGGGAATGGGACGGTCGGCGATCCTCGCGCTTGCCACGGCTGCGGCGCTCATGGCGACGCCGGCGTTCGCCGACACATGGGACGACGTGGTGAAGTCCGCCAATGCGGAAGGCGAGGTCGATGTGCATGGCGGGCCGGGCGCCCTTTACCAGCAGCTTCTGACCGCCCAGTTCCGCGCGGCCTATCCCGGCATCAAGCTCAATTTCTCGGGGCAGGGCGGGCGCGACGCCATTCCGCAGATCATGCGAGAGCGCCAGGCCGGCGTCTATCGCTGGGATGTCTATGTCGGCGGTGCGACCTCGATGCTCGAGGCGCTGATGCCGGCGGGCGCGCTTGCGCCGTTGCGCCCGGCGCTGGTTCGGCCGGACACCATCGCCGATGACAAATGGCGCGAAGGTTTCGATGGCGGCTGGATGGACAAGGCGAAGACCTATATCTACGCCTTCGATCTCACCATCGATCCCGTGGTGCTGGTGAATTGGGACTTCGTCGATCCGGCGCGGCTCAAGACCTTCGCCGACGCGCTGAAACCCGAATTCGCGGACAAGATCGTATGGGACGATCCGCGGCTGCCGGGCGAAGGGCCGGCGGTCGGGCAAAACATCGTCGCCAATTTCGGCACCGATTTCCTCGTGAAGCTCTATACCGAGCAGAAGATCGTCTACACGACCAACCGGCGCCAGGACGCCGAATGGGTGGTGCGCGGCCGCTATCCCATCGGCTTCGGCACCGGCCTCGACGATATCTCGATCTTTCAGAGACAGGGGCTTGGCCAGAACATCAAGCCGTTCACGGGCGACGAGAAGACCATCCTCGGCGGATCGGGCTTCGGCAGCTTCGCGCTGATGGACAAAGCGCCCCACCCCAACGCGGCCAAGGTCTATATCGACTGGCTCTTGTCGAAAGACGGCCAGATGGAGTGGATCAAGAGCCGGCGCAACAGCCGCCGTCTCGACGTGCCGCCGGGCTTGCCCGACTTCATGCCGCAACCGGGCGTCCATTACGAGGATGTCGAGAACGAAGCCGAGCTTCCGACGCGCGAGCTCGTCATGTCGCTGGCGCGGAAGAACATCCCGACCGCGCCGCAACAATGACCGGCGGCGAAGATCGCGTGCGATTCCATTCACTCAAAAGCAAGAGGCCCGTGACATGAGCGACATCGACGATCTTCGCGAGCGCGTCGCCGAGGCGTGCCGGGTGCTGGCGCGGCTCGATCTCACCAAGGCCGCGACCGGGCATGTGAGCGCGCGCGTGCCGGGGCAGGATCGCGCCCTGATCCGCGCGCGCGGCCCTAACGAGCTTGGCGTCCGCTACACCACCGCGCGCGAGGTGATCGCCGTCGATTTCGACGGCAAGGTGGCGGAATCCACGGCCGAAGGGCTCGCCTCGCCGGCGGAGGTCTTCATCCACACCGCCGTGTACAAGGCGCGGCCCGACGTGATGTCGGTGGTCCATGTCCATCCGGCGATGGTCGTGCTCTTCACCATTTGCGACAAGCCGCTGCTGCCGCTTTTCGGCGCCTACGATCCGGCGGCGCTTCAGCTTGCGCTAGAGGGCGTGCCGACCTTCGATCGCTCGATCCTGGTCAGCACGCCAGAGCTTGGCGCCGATCTGGTCAAGGCGATGGGCAATGCGCGGACCTGCATGATGCGCGGCCACGGCATCACCACGGCGGGCCAAAGCGTCGAAGACGCGGCCCTCTCCGCGATCCATCTCAATGAATTGGCGACGATCAATTATCAGGCCAACCTGCTCGGCAACCCGCGGCCCATCTCGGAAGAGGATCAGGCAACGTTCCGCCGCGGCGTGCTGGCGCCGCGGGGCGATCGCGGGCCGGGGCGCGGCCCCGCGCTGTGGCGCTACTACGTCAACCTGACGCGGAACTGATCGGGGCTGGCGGGCGCCAGCCGCTTGGGATAGATGTTGGGCCGGCACCCGAGGAGCCCGACATGCTTTCCCGCGAGGACAATCTGTTGCTGACCCAGGTCGGCCCAGGCACGCCCGGGGGCGAGACCTTGCGCCGCTACTGGATGCCGATCTGTCCGGCGGCCGAGATCACCGCCGAGAAGCCCAAGCGGCGGGTGCGCATGCTGGGCGAGGATTTGGTGCTGTTCCGCGACAAGGGCGGCCGGTTCGGCCTCTTGCCGGAACATTGCCCCCATCGCCACGCTTCGCTCTATTTCGGCTTCGTCGAAGAGGACGGGTTGCGCTGCGCCTATCACGGCTGGAAGTTCGACGTGGCCGGCACCTGCGTCGAGCAGCCGTTCGAGCCCGCCGACAGCCCGCTCAGGAAAGAGGCCTGCCGCCGCGCCTATCCGGTCGAGCTGCTCGCCGGCATCCTGTTCGCCTATCTGGGCCCCGATCCCGCGCCGCTTCTGCCGCGCTGGGAGACGCTGGTGCGGACCGACGGTCTGCGCAACATCATCGTGCTGCCGGTGCATCGCTGCAATTGGCTCCAGGCGCAGGAGAATTCCTCCGATCCCGTGCATACCTATTATCTGCACAGCCATATGTTCAAGGAGCTCGGTAAATTCGGGGGCGACGCGGCCTATTACTATCGCCCGATCGAGAGCTACGATTTCGAGCTGTGCAAAGAGCCGACCTGGACCGGCGTGCGCAAGATCCGCACTTATGGCGGCGACCGGCCGGAGCGCGAAGTCGGCCATCCGGCGATCTTCCCGAACATCCTTCTCAATCCCCAAGGCAAGCGCATCGCGACGCATTGGCGCGTGCCGATGGACGACACGCACACCTACATCATCTGGTGCGAGTTCACGCCGTCCGATGACAGGCGCGAGATGGTGCAGGCCGATCGCGACATCCCGATCGACTATGTTCCCGACGGGCTGCTTGCCGATGGCGAGCGTGACCTGACGAGTTTCCCGACCCAGGATCAGATGGCGTGGGAAACGCAAGGGCCCGTGTTCGACCGCAGCACCGAGCTGCTCGGGCGTTCCGATCGCGGCATCGTCATGTTCCGGAATCTTTTGCGTCAGCAGATCGAGGCGGTGCGCGCCGGCAAGGAGCCGGCGGGCGTCATTCGCGACCCCCGCCTCAATCAGATCATCTCGTTCACGCTGTCGCAAGGCCAGGCCGAGCTGGCCAAGAAGCAGCTCGCGCCTGTGAAATAGGCCGCGCCGCTCGAAAAGCAGAAGTCGTTCGAGAGGGTTGGGTGTCATGGCATCGGAATTGCGCGTGGGGATCGCCGGTCTTGGATCAGTGTCGTCGCAGATCCTGCCGGTCTTCGACGGGCTTGAAGGCGTGCGTCTCGCCGCCGCGGCCGATGTGCGGCCGGAGGCGCGCCTCGACTTCACGCGCAGCTACGATCTTCCGGTCTATTCCGACGTGGCCGAGATGTGCCGGTCCGACAAGGTCGACGCGGTGTGGATCGCGACGCCGAACATGACCCATTGCGAGCATACGATGGCGGCCGCGCAAAACGGCAAGCATGTCATATGCGAAAAGCCGATGGCGGTCTCGCTCGATCAATGCGACGCGATGATTGCCGCCGCCGAAAAGAGCGGCGTGCAGCTTTTGCAGGGCCATTCCAAGATCTTCGACGCGCCGATCCAGGCGATGCGGTCGGTCGTCACGAGCGGCCGGCTGGGCCGCGTTATCCAGGTCAACACCTGGAACTTCAACGACTGGCTGCAGCGTCCGCGGCTCGCGTCCGAGGTCGATACCAGCATGGGCGGCGGGCTCGTTTATCGACAGGGTCCGCACATGGTGGACATCGTCCGTTATGTCGCGGGCGGCATCGGCAAGAGCGTGCGCGCCATCACCGGCCGCTGGGATCCCCATTTCGATACCGAGGGCAATTTCTCCGCGCTCATCGAGTTCGAAGGCGGCGTGGCGGCTACGCTGGGCTTCAATGGCTATGGCCATTTCGACGTCACCGAATTGAGCTGGGGCATCGGCGAAGGCGGCCAGCAGCGCCCCGACACGAGGCAGCCGAAGCCGCGCCCTCGCCGCACCGGGCCGATGGTGGCGGAAGAGAAATACCGCTATGCGGCCCACGCGGCGCCGAACGAGGTCTATGCGACCGGCCGGCGCATGCCGTTCTTCGGCTTGACCGTGGTGAGCTGCGAGCGCGGCGCGATCCGTCAGTCGCCCGATGGCCTCTATCTCTATACCGAGACGGGATGCGAGGAAATCCCGGTGACGCGCAATGCCGGTCGCGCCGGCGAGCTCATCGAGCTACGCGACGCCTTGGCGCAGAAACGGCCGGTGTTCCCCGACGGGAAATGGGGACGCGCGACGCTCGAGGTCTGCCTTGCCATGCTGGCTTCCTCGCGCGAGCACCGCGAAATGCCCTTGTCGCGCCAAGTGCCGAGCGCCTGAGCAGGACCCTTTGGCTGCCGCTTTCGTTCGACTGCACC
>DATJLY010000356.1:0-2541 GCA_035509095.1 Allostellaceae bacterium
GGTAGCGGGCGAGCCGCTCTGTTCGCTGGGGCCGCAGCCGATCCGTGGATTAACCGAGGTCGAAGAGGTATATGGTCTCCCAGAGCATGAGAGCACTATCAACGAATCGTAAACCATTCTAACAGTAGGGTGTATACGCGGTTAGGGGACGGTTCCGTGTCGAATATCCTGGTCATCGACGACAACGCGTCGGTGCGAAAAGTCATCACCCTGATGCTCGAGGGTGGGGGCCACACGGTCGTCGGCGCCAAGGACGGCACCGAGGGCATGCGCGCCTTTGCCGCCGGCACGCCTGATCTCGTCATCGTCGACATCATCATGCCGGACAAGGACGGCATCGAGATCATCCGCGAGATGCGGCGCACGCGCCCGGACACCCGCATCATCGCCATGACGGGCGGCGGACGCTTCACCAATCTCGACTTCCTCAAGATGGCGCGCGCCTTCGGAGCCGCGGACACGCTCGCGAAGCCCATCGACCCCGACGACCTCGTCACACGCGTCAATTGCTGTCTCGCAAGCTAATTGCGATACTGCGGGCGACGCGGTGAGAGGCGACGTGACCTACGACCTCGACCTTCTCGTCGATTGCCTGGAAAGCTTCTCCGATGGCCTTGCCCTGCTCGACGAGCAGCGGCGGGTGGTGGTCGCCAACGAGGCCTATCACCGCATCAATCCGCTGGTCGAGCCGTGGGCGAGCTCCGACGGTTTGAGTGCCGGCGCAGAGGAAGGCATCGTCGAGCTCGCTTCCGGCGAGGAGCGCTGGTATCGCGTGCTGGAACGACGGACGAGGTCGGGCGCGCTCGTGCGCCATCTCGTCGATATCACCGCGCAAAAGCGCCGCGAAGCCGACTTCATGATCAACCAGGTGCGGCTGCGCGAGGCGATCGAATGCCTCGAGGAAGGCTTCGCCCTCTTCGACACGGAAGATCGGCTCGTGATGGTCAACAGCCGCTACCGCGCGATCTTCAACACCATCCCCGACATCATCCAGCCGGGCGAGCCGTTCGAGCGGCTCATTCGCGTCGCCGCTGAACGCCACCAGAATGTCGAGTCGTTGGCCTCGCCGGACAAATGGGTCGAGGAGCGGCTGGCGACCCACCGGGCGGCCCAAGGCATTTTCGAGCACCATTTCAGCGACGGCCGCTGGATCATGGTGACCGAGCGCAAGACGGCAGACGGTTATACGATCGGCACCTATTCGGACATCACGGCTCTCAAACGCCGCGAAGAGCACCTGCGCGCGACCGTCGACAACATCGCCGAGGCGATCCTGGTGCTTGACGCCGATCGCAACATCAGCGCCTTCAACCGCAGCGCGCTCGCGATGTTCTCGACCGAGAGCGAGCCCGACGTCGCGATCGAACGGCTGAAGAGCTTCGTCGCGGAATATCTCAACGCCCATCTCAACGAGACCGGCTCTGCCGAATCCCCCGTATGGGAACACCGCACGCCGGCGGGCAAGATCATCGAGATTCGCCCCAGCGCGATGCCCGATGGCGGCTTCGTCATCACGTTCGCCGACATCACGGCGCGGACCGAAGCGGCCGACCGGCTGCATCAATCGCAGAAGCTCGAAGCGCTGGGCCATCTCGCCGGCGGTGTCGCGCACGAGTTCAACAATCAGCTCACGGCGATCGGCGGCTTCGCCAAGATGGCGGCGCGGCGCCCCGACTTGCCGGAGTTCGTTCAGGACTGCCTCAAGGAAGTCGTCACAGCGGCCGACCGGGCGGCCCACCTGACGCGTCAGATGCTGACCTTCGGGCGCAAGCAGCCGCTCGACATCCGTCTCGCCAATGTCGGCGAGATCGTGAGCGGGCTCGATCGCATGCTGCGCTCGCTCGTGCCGGAGACGATGGAACTGGCGTTCACGATCGCCGATCCCGAAGCCTGCGTCGAAGTCGATCCCAATCAGATCGCGCAAGCCGTCCTCAATCTGGTCCTGAACGCCCGAGACGCGATGCCGGAGGGCGGGCGCCTCGAGGTCAGCACGCGCATCCGGTCGGCGCCCGCGACGCCGGTCGCTTCCGAGAAAGGGCTGGCGGGTCGGCAATGCGCCACGATCTCTGTCGCCGATCAGGGCACCGGCATCCCAGAGGATGTCATCCAGCACATCTTCGAGCCCTTCTTCACCACCAAGGAACAAGGGAAGGGAACGGGGCTTGGGCTCTCGGTCGTCTACAGCACCATCGAGCGGTCCGGAGGAATCATCGATATCGAGACGGCGCGCGGCCGCGGCACGACCTTCACGATCTATCTGCCGTTGACGGCCGGCGTGCCGGCGCAAGACCAGCCGGCCCAGCCGCAGGTGCGCGGCAACTCCGAGCGCATCCTCGTGGTCGAGGATGAGCCGGGCGTGCGCAATCTCGCCGTCGCGGCTTTGTCGCAGCAGGGGTTTCGATGCTCGAAAGCCGCCGACGGATCGGAGGCGCTGACGATGGTCATGCAGGCGAAAGAGGCGCCCGATCTCCTGCTCACCGACATCGTCATGCCCGGCAAATCGGGCTATCAGATCGCGGCGGAGCTGACGCAGCGCTTTCC
>DATJLY010000357.1:0-7056 GCA_035509095.1 Allostellaceae bacterium
CAGCCGCCAGCTCGTGGCTGTCCGGCGACAGCGCCAGCGGATCATATTCCGCCATGGTGACGAGAAGCGGCATCTTCCCCTCGCCGAAATGCGCCATTGGCGCGTCCTTGGCCGCGTTCTTGGCATAATAGGGATTGTCGATGTCGGCGTGCCCGGCGGGAACGCTGACGACGACGGCGCCGACCACGCCCTCGCGCGAGGTGTCGATCGACTGATCGAGCGCGTAGGAGGCGACGATCGCGGCGCCGGCGGAATGGCCGACGACAACGATGCGGTTCGGGTCGCCGCCATAGCGCGAGGCATTGGCCCTCACCCATGCGACCGCGCTGCCGAGATCGAGGGTCGCGCCTGGAAAAGTCGCCTTGGGCGCAAGCCGGTAATTGATGTTGACCCCAAGAAAACCGTGCCGCGCAAAATAGGCCGGCACGTTGTCGTAGTCGTTCTTGTCGCCGCGCAGGAAACCGCCGCCATGGACGAACAGCACGATCGGCGTTGCCGTCCGCGCCTCATTCCGGCGCCAGATGTCGAGCTTCTGAAGCGGATCGGTGCCGTAGGCCACGTCCTTCACTTCGACGAGGCCGGCACGGGGCGCCTGCAACGGTCGCATCGCGGCGAAGCTCTTGGCGATCATGTCGGGGTTCAAAGTGGGTCCGAGCGCCGCAATCGTGCGTCGTACCGGCGGCGGCACGTTGTCGAGCTGCGCCGCGGCCGGCGGCACGATCAGAAAAAGCGCCGATGCGATCAGCGCGATCCCAAAGCCATGGCTTGTCCGCATATTTCCCCCCTTTGTTGTGCCGCACCGTACATGAGTGAACGGAAGGGTGCGAGGAGTCCCGAAGGTCCCGCCGTCAATCCTTCAGCCGCACCACGCTGAAGGCCGGGACGGGGCGGTGGAAGCCTTTGAGCGTCAAGGGCCCGAGCGCCTGGCATTCGGCCTTGTCCTCGATCGCCGCCATCACCTTGCGCTCGACCAGAATCTGGCCGTTGCCGGCTTCGGCGCAAAGCCGCGCGGCGAGGTTCACGACCGATCCCACCGCGGCATAGTCGGACCGGCCCTCGAAGCCGATCCGGCCCAACGTCGCATAGCCATGCGCGATGCCGACGCCGAAGCCCAGCTCGTAGCCGAATTTCTTCCAGGTCTCGCTCAGCTCGGCGCAGCGGTCGCGCATCGCCGTCGCCATGCGCACCGCGCGAAGCGCCGGATCGGGGCAGGGGAAAGGATCGTTGAAGAACACCATGACGCCGTCGCCGGTGAAGCGTTCGAGCGTTCCCTCATGCTCGTGCACGAGCGCGCCGAGGCTCGCGTGATAGTCGCGCAAGGTGGTGATCACCTCTTCGGGCTCGGCCGTCTCGGAAAAGGCCGTGAAGCCGCGCAGGTCGCAGAACACCACGGTGACGTCGCGGCGGTGGCCTTCGAGCACCTTCTCGTCGCCCGACGCGATCAAGTCCGCCACTTGCGGCGCGAGGAAGCGCTTCAGGCGCCCGGCGCGCTCGATCTCCTTGAGCTGATCGGCGACGCGCTGCTCGAGCGTCTCGTTCCATTGGGCCAATTCGGCGGCCTGCCCCGCCACCTGGTCGTGGAGTGCCTTCAACCGCAGCACCGAGCGCACGCGCGCGACGAGCGCGCCCTGATCGACGGGCTTGGTCAGATATTCATCGGCGCCGGCATCGAGGCCCTGGACCACGTCCTTGGTGTCGGCCCGCGCGGTCACCAGGATGATCGGCGTGAAGGGCAGGGCCTTGTCGGCCTTGAGGCGCCGGCACACCTCGATGCCGTCGATCTTGGGCATGTTCACGTCGAGCAGGACGAGATCGGGCACGTGCCGATAGGCGGCGGCCAGCGCCTCTTCGCCGTCGGCGGCTTGGGCCGTCTGGTAGCCGACGGCGGACAGACGCGTGATCAGGATGTCGCGGTTGACCTCGCTGTCGTCGACCACGAGGATGAGCGGCGGATCGTTCATGTCAGGCCATCACGGCGGCAGGAATTCGCGGATCTTGGCGAGAAGCTGCCGCGGGCTATAGGGCTTTGCGACATAGGCGTTGCAGCCGGCAAGCCGCGCCTTCTCTTCATCGCCCGAAAGCGCATAGGACGTGACCGCGATGATGGGCGTCGCGGCGAGCGAGGGGTCGGCCTTGATGCGGCGCGTCGCCTCGTATCCGTCGATGCCGGGAAGCTGGATGTCCATCAGGATGAGGTCCGGCCGTTCCGCGCTCGCGGTCGGGTGGGCCGAGGGGCCGTCATGCGCCTCCAGTATCTCGAACCCGGCCGCGCCCAGCAGGTCGCGCAGGATCTGCCGGTTGTCCTCGTGGTCCTCGACCACCAGAATGCGTTTCGTCATGCGGGGCCCACCTGTCGCTCGACGGTGACGGGAAGCGTGAAGGCGAAAGTCGAGCCCTGACCAAGGGTCGACTCGACCGAAAGCGTGCCGCCATGCATCTCGACGATGCGGCGCGAGATCGACAGGCCCAGCCCGGTGCCGCCTTTGGCGCGCGTCGCGGTGCTGTCGGCCTGCTGGAACTCCTCGAAGATCTTCTTCTGGTCCGCAGGCGCGATCCCCGGCCCCGTATCGCGCACGGCGATGGTGTAGGCGCCGTCGGCGGTGGCGGCGATGATCGCCACCTCGCCCGCGTCGGTGAACTTGATCGCGTTGCCGACGAGGTTCAGCAGCACCTGGGCGAGGCGCCGCTCGTCGCCATGCGCCGTCGGCAGTCCCGCCGGCAATTCCACTTTGAGCGCGAGGCTCTTGTTGGAGGCGAGCGGTTCCACCGCGACATAGACGCCCTGCACCAGGTCCTTGATGGAATAGTCGGTGAGCGACAAGGTGAGCTGACCCGCCTCGATCTTCGAGAGGTCGAGCACGTCGTTGATGAGGCCCAGGAGATGCTTGCCGTTCGTCTGCACGCGCTCCAGCACCTCGCGCACGCGGGGCGGCGTCGCGCCATAGATCTCGTCGAGGATCAGCTCGGTATAGCCCAGGATCGCGTTCAAAGGCGTGCGCAGCTCGTGGCTCATATTGGCGAGGAATTGCGACTTGTGCTGGCTCGCGATCTGGAGCTCGCGGCCTTTCTGCTCGATCTCGCCGAAGAGCGCCGCGTTCTGGATCGCGACCACCGATTGCGCGGCGAACGTCTGCAACAGGTCGATGGTCGAGGCCGGCCATTCGCCCGGCTCGCGCCGCCGCACGACCAGCGCGCCCACTGCCCGGTCGGGCCGCAACAGCGGCATGACCAGAAGCGCGCGGAACCCCGCCTCGGTGACGAGCTCGGTCACGGGGTGCTGCGGCTCGGCGCGCAGGTCGGGAATTTGCCGCGGCGTGCGGGTCGAGGTCGCGAGCCCGATCATCGCTTCGCCGAGATGGACGCGTTGTCCGCGGATCGCGGCGATCAGCGTGTCGTCGAGACCGACCGTCGCGCGCAGCACATATTCCTGGGTCGGTTCGTCGAACACATAGATGGAGCCCGCATCGGCGTGCGAGAGCTCTACCGAGTTGGCGACGATCGTCGTCAGCACGGTCTCGAGATCGAGGGTCGAGTTGACGGTCTGGCTCACCTCGCCCAGCGCGCGCAACTCGCCCACGGATTGGGCCAGCTCGTCGGTGCGCGTGCGCAGTTCGGTCAGGAGCCGCGTGTTCTCGATCGCGATCACCGCCTGCGCTGCGAAATTCTCGACCAGCTCGATCTGCTTTTGCGTGAAGGGCCGAACTTCGCGGCGGGTCATGGCAAATGCCCCGACGATCTGCTGGTCCTTCACCATCGGCACCCACAACGAGGTCCGAATGCCGCCGCTCGCGGCGGCGCGCGTGGCGGCGGGATTCCCGATCGCCGTGATATCGGCGACGTGCGCGGTCGCCTTCGTTGCCAGCATTTGGCCGAGCACCGAATCCGGCGTCGGCCGCATCCCGTGCATCGATGCGACGAATTCCGGCGTGAACCCCAAGGTTGCTTCGGGATAGAGCGCGCCCGCTTCGAAGCGGAATAGCGTGCCCTGCGATGCTTCGCAGATTCGCAGGGCATTATCGAGCATCGCTTTGAACACCGGCCTAAGATCGCCCGGCGAGGACGAGATGACGCCCAGCACCTCCGATGTCGCGGTCTGCTGCTCGAGGCTTTCGGAAAGCTCGCGCGTGCGGTCCTCGACCTTGCGCTCGAGGCTCGCGTAGGATTCCTCGAGCCGCCCGGCCATCTCGTTGAACTCGTCGGCGAGCGCCTCGATCTCGTCGCCGGTCTTGATCGAGATGCGCTCGGAAAGATCGCCGCCGCCGATCCGCGCCGCCACGACGCGCATCGCCTCGATCGGCCCGACCATGCGGCGCGCGAGGAACAGCCCGGCGAAGAACGCGAGGACGAGACACGCGGCGAGCAGCATCCCCGCGCGCTCGATCGACGCGTAAAGCGGCGCATAGGCCTCGCTGATCGGCAATTCCACGAACACGAGCCAGCCCAGCGGGTCGACCCGCGCCGACGCCGTCAGCACGCGCTGCCCGGTGATGTCGGTCGCGACCTGGATCTGTTCCGTCGCCGGGTCCTTGTCGGCGGCGCGCGCGGCCTTCACCTGCGCGAGGTTCAGGACGTTGGTGTTGCGCAGCACCAGGCTGATGTCAGGATGCGCGATGAGGCGTCCTTGGGAATCGACGACATAGGCGACGCCATGCTCGCCCACCCTGATCTGCGAGACGACGTCCCAGATGAATTTGAGATTGACCTCCGCGACCGAGACGCCGGCGTCCTTGCGCGCGCCGGCAAGCGCCAAGGTCATGTAAGGTTCGCTTTCGCGCCGGAAATAGACCGGCCCATACCAGACCTTGTGCGCCATCGCCTCGACGAAGCGCGGGTCCTTCGAGTAATCCGTCCCGGACGCGACCACGTCCATCTCGAGCCGCGAGACGCGAAGCTGCTCCTTGCCGCTCGCGTCGAGCTGCGACAGCTCGGTGATCGCCGGCACCTGACGCAGGAGGCGCAGCGCGTCGAAGCGGCGCTGGTCGAGCGTGGCGCCGGTCCAGGGCAGCTCGGTGGTCCAGCCGATCTGGCTTTGGATCTCGGCGATGAATTGCTCGATCTTCGAGGCGGCCGACGTCGCCTGCTCGCGCTGGATGCGGATCAGCGAGGCCTCGTGGTCCTGATAGGAGAACCAGATCTCGAAGCCGCCATTGAGCAGCAGCGCCACGCACACGACGACGACGAACAGCGCCACGTATTTGCGAAAGAGCCGCCCATGCACGGGCCGGCGGGAAATCGCCGGCGTGGCCACAACAGGCGCGAAACTCTCGCGGGCGGTGTCCGTAACCATCCCCCTGCCTCGAAATCGGCCGATTATCCTACCAGAAAGAAGGGTCGCCTAGCGCGAATCGGGGTTTTTCAGAACGGCAGGACCAGCCCCTCGAGCTCGGAATCGCAATTGACGAGGTCGACCCGCTTGGACGCGATCCTGAGGCCGCCATCCCCGCGCACCAGCCGGTGCCAGCAGGTGGCGGCGAACAGCCGCTGGTCGTTGCGGCGATATTCCACCATCAGAAGCTTCGAGCGCACGAGCGTGGCGGCGGCACCGGCATCCTCGATCGTCGCGTTAACCACGATCCGGCTGGCGCGCGAGGGCGGGGTCTGGGCATGGATATTCGGATTGGACAGCCGGCGCACCCGGGTCTCGAGGAGGCGCCGGTCGTCATAGATGAGCGAGACCGTATCGTGCGGGCTCGCCTGGCCCGCCATCGACGGGACCCAGTACCACGCATCCTGGGTGAAGAGCGCGAGCCAATCGTCGAACCGCGCCTCGTCGAGAAGGCGGGCCTCCAAGAGCAGGAATTGGGTGGCGTCGTCGAGCGGGATCAAGGGGGGAGCCGCATCGCTGATGGGGTCGGACCTGCGGCGGATTCTAGCGCCGCCCGCGCCGCGTTAGAATAGCGGTGCCGAAGGAGCGGGGGATCGACTCATGCGGGACAAGCCCAAAAGCTTCAGCTTCCATTGGGGCACGGGCGTGGTCGAGGAAGAGGTGCAGATCGCCTCCCACTATCACCGGCCGACGATCCAGCTCCTCAAATTCACCGAAGGCGCCGCCAAGGGCACCCGCGAGATCCGGTTCTGCCATTATGACCATCACGGCCGGTTTCAGCGCTCGCCGCTGATCCTCGCGGAAGAGGATCTCGGCGCGCTTGCCCGCGCGCTCGATGACGCGCCGCGCCTCAAGGCCATGCTGAAGAAGCTCGCGAAAGGATGAGATGACGGCGCCGACGCGCCTGTGCCGCGATTGCGGCCGCCTCGACGAGGCGGGGCCGCGGCCGGTCGTTTCCTGCCCCGCCTGCGGATCGAGCCGCCTCGTCGCCCATCCGGAGCTCGCCAATCTTGCGATCGCGCATGTCGATTGCGACGCGTTCTATGCGAGCGTCGAAAAGCGCGATCGGCCCGATCTCGCCGAAAAGCCCGTGATCGTCGGCGGCAGCCAACGCGGCGTCGTGCTGACGGCGTGCTATGTCGCGCGGCGCTCGGGCGTGCGCTCGGCCATGGCCATGGCACATGCGATGCGGCTTTGCCCCGACGCGACGGTGATCCGGCCCGACATGGAGAAATACCGCCGCGAATCGCGCCGCATCCGCGACCTCATGCTGGCGGCGGCGCCGGTCGTCGAAAGCGTCTCGATCGACGAGGCCTATCTCGATTTCTCCACCGGCGGCGAAGACGAGCCGCCGGCGCGCGCGCTGGCGCGGCTCGCACTCCTGGTGGAACGGCGGGTGGGCGTCACCGTCTCGATCGGGCTCGCGCCCAACAAGATGCTCGCGAAAGTGGCGAGCGATCTGGGCAAGCCGCGGGGCTTCCGCGTCATTGGCGCAACCGACGCGGCTCAGGTGCTGGGGCCGATGAAGGTGCGCGTGCTGCCGGGCGTGGGCCCGGTGACCGCGCAAAAGCTCGAGGCGTTGGGATTTGCCACCGTCGCGGATTTGCGCGCGGCGAACGAGGACGAGCTCACCCATCGCTTCGGCCGCTGGGGCAAGCGCCTCAAACGCTTTGCCGCGGGCGAGGATGGCCGCAGCGTCGGGCATGGCCGCCCGCACAATGTGACGATCG
>DATJLY010000358.1:0-2343 GCA_035509095.1 Allostellaceae bacterium
TTGGGATGAGGAACCGCACCCCAACGATCGGCGTCAGCCCCAAGGAACCTCGATGAGCGCGAGAGAGGCGCGGCCCAGCCGGCGGCCGCCCTGCTCGCCGACGACGACCATGTCGCCGATCTGACCGCCGATGCCGCCGCGTTTGATGCGCGGCTTCAGCACGAAGGCCATGCCGCTTTCGAGCCGCACATCATCCTTACCCGCCACATCCTCGGCATCGAGCACCACCGGCACCTCGTCTCCAAGGCCGCGCGCATGCATCAGGGGAAAGAGCGCCTGGCAACTTGCCCCGCCATGGCGCGCGACGGATTGCCGGTATTTCCGCACGACTTCCGCAAGACTCGCCCCCGCCGACAGCGTGCCCAGCACGTCGGTGAAGACCGCGAGGATGGCCTCGTGCATCGCGCGGTAGTCGGGATCCGCCCGGCCCAGCACCGCGGGCCGTATCACCTGCCCCGAATATCCGGCATATCGGCCTTCGATCTCGCCCACGACGCGGTCGCCGGCCTCGAGCTGCCTTGTCCCCGGGACGAACATGCCGTGGTCGATCCCCGGTCCGCTGCCCAGCAGCAGCATCACCGGCAATTCGCCGCCTTCTGTCAGCAGCGTCTCGACCATGCGGGCATAGACGGTGCGCTCGGTGTCGCCGGGTCTCAGCGTCCCGACGCGCGCGGCCATCGCCTCGGCGATTGCGGTCGAGCGCTCGATCACGGCGATTTCCTCGGCGCTTTTGACCGCACGCACGCGGTTCATGAGCAGTGTCGCATCCACCAACTCGGCGGCCGGAAATTTCTCTTGAAGCCGCGTCACCATGCGGTGCGGCACGATGCCATCGGGTGAGCGGGTCAGCGAACCGAGGCCGGATATGCCGATGCGCCCTTGCGAGAAGCCCCACTCGTGCAGGCGTTCCGCGGCGTTGTCGGCCCACCGGTTGCGCCCGTCGCGCACGTCCGGGGTCCAGTTCTGGGCGTTGCGCCAATAGCCGGCGCGGTTGAAGACATAGGCCGTGGCGCCGTGCTTTGGCGAGAAGACCGCGAGCGTCTCGGTGCCGAAGCCGCCGATCGACGTCATGTAGCGCGCGTCCGCCATCGTCTGCTCCCAACGCGCGGTGCTCGCCGGCAGGATCAGTACGTCAAGGCGCGCCTCGGCCATGCGCGACGCCACTAGGGCATGACGCCGGTCGCGCTCGGCTAGAGAAAGGGTCGGGTTGCTTTCCGTCATCATGATACTCCTTGGGCCAGGATAGACTCGCCGCCGCGAAAACCCCAGGGGTTCCGCGCCCGGCACGACCCTTGGCCTGCCGCCCTCGCCAGGCATAGACTGGCACCCGGCCCATCAGCGTCCGCGACCCGACGACAACAGCGGACGGCGGGCAGGGAGGCCACCCATGACGACCCATGTGCATTTGGTTGGCGGCATGGCGCTCGACACGGTCGACGAGGTGTTCGCCGCGGTCGGCCGGCAGTTGGGGCCTTATGTCAAGCGGGTGCCGGACGGTGAGGTCGGCCCGCGCCGGCACTGGTTCACCTGGCAGCAGCCGCTGCTTATGAAAAACCCGTTTCTCGAGCCCGACCCGGCTCAAGTACAACCCTATGGCGGCGGCTTCCTCATCAAGCTCGCGCCGGGAGTAAGGGCAGACGAGATCCGGATCGGCGAGCTTGGCTATGCGCGCGAGGCGCGCGCTTCCTACGAGGACTTCAAGGAGGCGCAGGAGAAGGGTGTGCTGCCCGCCAATCTGCGCTTCCAGGTCTCGCTTCCTACCCCCTACGCGGTGGTCGGCTCGTTCTGCGTCGACGAGGCGCGAGGGGCGGTCATGCCGGCCTATGAGAGGGCGATGATCGAGGAGATAAGGCGGCTCTGCGAGCGCGTCCCGAACCGTGAGCTCGCGATCCAGTGGGATGTCTGCATCGAGATGATCCAGTGGGACGGCCGGCTTCCGATGGGGTCTCCGTCACCCGATCTCGAGGCGATGTTCCGATCGATGTTCGCGCGGATCGCGCGTGCCGTGCCGCCAGAGGTCGAGCTCGGCTATCACCTTTGCTATGGCGATCCCGAAGGCAAGCATGTCATCGAACCGCAGGACTGCACCAAGATGGTGGAGCTTGCAAACCTCATCGTCGCCGCGTCCGGGCGGCCGGTCGCCTTCGTGCATCTGCCGATGGACCCGGCGCGCGACGATGACGCGTTCTACGCGCCGCTCGCCGCACTCGACCTTCCCTCGGGAACCGAGGTTCATCTGGGTCTTGTGCATGCCGGTGACGGCGTCACCGGCGCGACGCGGCGCATGGCGGTCGCGAAGAAATTCCTCAAGGAGTTCGGCATCGCCACGCCCTGCGGCATGAA
>DATJLY010000359.1:0-2748 GCA_035509095.1 Allostellaceae bacterium
GTTGGAGGTTGCCGGCATCGCTGCGCGCGAAGCAACAGAAGCTTCGCGCATCGCCCAGGAGGAACGCGTGCGCGCCCTCGAGATCGCCCGCAACCGGGCGGTGGAGGAAGCCGACATCGCATCGCGCGAAGCCATCGAGGCGGCAAGGATCTCACAGGAGAAGGCGGTTGCCGCCGGGCGGATCCGTGCCGAACGCGAGACGAGAAGCCTCGAGATCGCGCGAACCGAAGCGATCGAGGCCGCCGAGCTCAAGCGGCGCGACGCGATCGAGCGGCAGCGCATCGACGTAGAGCTCGCGCTTGAAGCCGAGCGCATCAATTCGTCGAAGACGCGCGAGGTTCTCAACATCGACCAGAAGAAGGCCGTCGAGATCGCTGACGAAGAACGCGTGATCGCGCTCGCGACCAAGCGCTCGGAGCGGGTCGATGCCGACCGCCAGGTCCGCCAGGCGGAAATCATCGCGCGGAAGGAAGTCGAGACCACCGATGTCTCGCGCGAGCAGGCGCTCGAAGCGGCGCGGATCGGGCGCCGGCGCGCAATCGAGCAGCTCGAAATTGCCCGCGTTCAATCGCTGCAGGAGGCCGAGATCGCATCCCGCGAGGAGGTCGAGCGCGCCCGCATTGCGTCGGACCGGGGCCTCGATGAGGCCCGCGTTGGGCGCGAGCGGGATCTGCGCAGGCTCGAGGTCAACCGCGAGAAGGATGTCGAAACGGCGATGCTCGAGAAGGCAATCGTCATCCATCAGAAGTCGCTGGAGGAGTCGGCTGCGCGGGCCGCGGCGGAAGACGCAAGGGTGCGCGCAACCGAAGCCGCGGAGCGTGTCATCACCGCGCGGGAGAGTGAGATCGCCAAGCGGCGCCGGACCGTCGAGGTCATGCTGGCCGAGAAGCAGGCGGAGGAGACGCGCATCACCGCCGAAGCCGAGCGGGTCCGTGCCGCGGTCGAAGCCGAGGCGCAGCGGATGCTCAACGAGGCCGAGAATGTGCTCACGGACGAAGCGCGCTTCTCGCTGTTCCGTCGGAAACTGCTCGATCGCATCGAGGGTATCGTGCGCGAAAGCGTCAAGCCGATGGAAAAGATCGAGGGCATCCGCATTCTGCAGGTCGATGGTCTCAACGGCAATGGCGGCGGCAACGGCGGCCGCAGCGCCACCGACGAGGTGATCGATTCAGCGTTGCGTTACCGTGTGCAGGCGCCACTGATCGACTCGATCCTGTCGGAGATCGGGGTCGAGGGCGGAAGTCTCGCCAAGATGCCGGGACTTATCCGCGAAGCGCGCGACATGCAGGGCATCAGGGACTCCTCCCGCAAGGGAGGCGGAGAAGGCAAGCCTGCTTCGCCTCCGGCGGCCGGCTCCGGCGAGCCGCCGCCGACCGAGCGCGGTCCGCGCAAGAAAGGATAAGAGCGCGCCATGGCTCGGGTCTATGTGTCCACTGTCGTCAACGCGCGCAATGATCGCGTCTGGGCGCGCGTGCGCGATTTCAACGGCTTGCCGAACTGGCATCCGGCGATCGCGGAAAGCCGGATCGAGGGCGGCGAGCCCGCCGACAAGATCGGCTGCGTGCGTGACTTTCGGCTGCGGAACGGCGATCGCATCCGCGAAAAGCTGCTTGGCCTGTCTGACTACGACATGTTCTGCACCTATTCGATCCTGGAATCGCCAATGGGTGTCGAGAACTACGTCGCCACGCTGCGGCTCACGCCGGTGACCGACGGCGATCAGACTTTCCTGGAATGGACCGCCGAGTTCGATTGTGCGCCGGAGCGCGAGACGGAGCTTATCAACAATATCGGCGGCGGCGTGTTCCAGGGTGGATTTGACGCGCTGAAGCGGGCTTTTGGGGGGTGAGCCGTGCCGCACATCGTCAAAAGCACGATCCTGAACGCGCCGACCGATGCGGCGTGGGCTGTGCTGCGCGATTTCAACGGGCACGACCGCTGGCATCCCGCCGTGGCGACCAGCACGATCGAGCGGGCGCAGCCGTCCGACAAGATCGGCTGCGTGCGCCGTTTCAAGCTGAAGGACGGCTCGGAGCTCCGCGAGCAGCTGCTGGCACTTTCGGATCTGGAGCAGACCTTCAGCTATTGCCTGCTCGATACTCCGATCCCGATGTTCAACTATGTCGCGCATGTTCGCCTGCTGCCGGTGACCGACGGGAATCGCACCTTCTGGCACTGGGAGTCGCGGTTCACCACCCGGCCGGAGGACGCCAAGCGCCTCACCGACATGGTCGGCGAGCAGATCTATCAGGCTGGGTTCGAGGCCATTCGTCGTCATCTCGGCGAGGCGGCCTGAGCGTGGGGAGAAATTTATGCCCGTCACGGTAAGAACATTTGCAAACTCCGGCGAGGCGGCCGCGGCGCTGTCCTCGGACCGCAGCGCCCGCTATCTCGGCGGCGGCACGCTGGTCATGCGCGCACTGAACGAGGGTGACATCTCAATCTCGACGATCGTACGCGCCCAAGACCAGGCCTTGACGCGGATCGACGCGTCCGGACCGAGGGTCCTCATCGGCGCCGGCGTTACCTTCGCGCGCATCCTGGCCGAGCGCGATCTGGCCTTCCTTCACGCCCCGGCTCGCTCGATCGGTGGCCCGGCCGTGCGCAACATGGGTACGGTCGGCGGCAATCTCTTTGCGCCAAACCCCTATGGCGACTTCACCGTCGCGCTGCTGGCACTCGATGCTGTGGTTTCCGTGCAAGGCGGCTTCGGTGCGCGCGATGTTCCGATCGAGGAATTTTTGCAGT
>DATJLY010000360.1:0-9020 GCA_035509095.1 Allostellaceae bacterium
AAAGCGTGTTTGAGGATATTGAATACAAACCACCCTCGGAGTTATTGCCAAAATTCGCGGCACTCGTATTTGCCGCCCTCAATTCCCCTTACATGTCGGATTTCATGTCTGGGCTCGTCGTATTCGGCTATGGCGAGACCGAGCTGTTCCCTCAACTCTACGAGGTCGCTTTTGACTGTCTGCCCTTCGGCCAATTGCGGACGATGTTCATAGATCAAACCAATGTCCTACACGACGGAGCCGCAATCTATCCACTGGCCGAGCGAGAGGTAATGGACTCCGTGTTGCGAGGCGTCACGCCCCATTTACACGAGATGTTTGTCGAAACAGCGTCGGTCATCGCTAGTGAAGTGGCGGAGAGAATCATTAATGACAACGTAAAGGAAGACGAAAGGACTGTCTCCATCGCGCTTGCTCGAAAGGTTATCACTGAGGTGATCGAGAATTTTGGAGAAATTTCAGAGGAATATATCAAGGATACTTATGTCTATGGCATGGTTGAGACCATCGACAACATGCCAAAGGAAGACATTGCAGTACTCGCCGAAGCGCTGGTGGAAATCACAGCGCTGCGAATAAAAACCTCGCGCGATATTGAATCCGTGGCCGGGCCAGTGGACGTCTGCCTTATCACAAAAGGAGACGGTCTAATTTGGATCAAGCGGAAGCATTATTTCGATTTGGCAAAGAATTTGCAATACCTGTATCGGCGATATGGGGTACCAGTCGCGGTTCCGTTGCACGGAGGCGATGATGGCGCAGAGTAGCCGCAAGGATCTTGTGGACCGTATCGTGGCGAAGGCCCTCCAAGAATGGCGATCTACTCGAAGGCCAAAGAAGCCTTCTGGCCGATTGATCGCTCATCGGATTGGACGCGGGTTGTTCGAGGAAATGGAGCCAGGCACATTCAAGGCCGAAAAATCAAAGTGAACTGGTGCATCACATTTCGAAGAGTTTTGGCGAGCGCCAAAATCTTACCATGCGCATAAATATGCACCGGCTCACTCGGCCTTAAAATTGCGCTTGGCAAAAAAGTTGTGCATGGCCGCTATTCCGCCGCGACGATAAGCGCGTCGAGGGCCACGGCGCCGTCGGGATAGACCATCAGCGGGTTGATCTCGATATCGCGGATCGCGGGCTCCCCCAGCATGATCTGTCCGAGCGTCGCGGCGGCGCGGGCGGCCGCGCCAATGTCGAGCGGCGGCGTGCCGCGCGATCCCGCCAACAACGAGGCGCCTTTGAGAAGCCGCAGCTCGGCGGCGATCGCGTCGGCGTCGAGATCGGGCGGCATCACGCGGATGTCCTTGAGCGCCTCGGTCCAGATGCCGCCCAGCCCGGCGACCAGAACGGGTCCCCAGTCGGGATCGCGCCGCGCGCCGATCAGCATCTCGAGACCGGGCTTTGCCGCGCGCTCCACCAGCACGCCGTCGAGCGCGAGCCCCGGCCGCGCCGCCGCGATGTTGGCGAACAGCCGGTCCCATGCCGCCGCCAGCGCGGTCGCATCGGCGATGCCCAGCATGACGCCGCCCACATCGCTTTTGTGCGGCAGCGCCGCCGATTGCGCCTTCAGTACCACCGGAAAGCCGATCCGCGCCGCGATCGCCTGCGCGTCCCCTTGGTCGCGGGCGAGCGCGCCTTCGGGCATCGCGATCCCGCACGCGGCAAGGAACGCCTTGGCGCGGTGCTCGGCGATCGTGCCGCGGCCGGGCAGCGACGGCACGGCCAAGGTCGAGCGCGCCGCGCGCGGCGGCCGGGCGAGGCTCCGGCCAAATCGTGTGAGGCAGGCCATCGCCCGCATCGCGCGGTCGGGAGATCGGAACAATGTGACGCCGCCTTCGCGCACCGTGGCGGTGAAATCCGGCGACAGCGGCGTTTCGTCGCCAAAGAGCGAGAAGGCGACCGGCTTCTCCGATTTTTGGATCACCGGCAGAAGCGAGCGCGCCCGCACCATCTGAAGCTGCGGCGATCCCGGGATGAAGGCGGCGATGAGCGATCCGATCTGCGGATCGTCCAGCATCGCCTCGGCCGTGCGCCCGAAAATATCGTGCTGAGAAATGCCGATGGTGGTGATGTCGAGCGGGTTGTCGATCGCCGCATAGGCCGGCAGCATCGCTTTGAGCCGCGCCGCGATCGCGGGCGACAGGCTCGGCAGGTCAAGCCCTTGCTCGGCGCAGAAATCATAAGCGACGCCGCGGAACGCGCCCGAATTGGTGAGGATCGCGGTGCCAAGCGAGGCCGCGCGCGGCCAGCGCCGGATCAACGGCACGACATCGAACAGCTCGTCGAGCGTATCGACGATCAGCACAGTCTCGTTCGCCAGCACGCACGACATGACGGCGTGGTCGCCCGCGAGCGCGCCGGTGTGGGATTGCGCGGCGGTGCGCGCGCGCTCGGTGCGGCCGGGATGCAGCATCACGATCGGGATGCGGCGCGCCCGCGCGCGGCGGATCAGATCGAGGAACAAGGCGGGCCGCCGCACCTGCTCGACGAACAGCACGACCATCTCGGTCGCATCGCCGTCGAGCGCGTCGGCAAGGAAATCCTCGATCCCGGTCACCGCTTCGTTGCCGGTCGAGATCGCGCTTGCGATCGGCACGTCCTTGGCAAGAAGCGCCACGCGCAGGTTGGTGGTCATAGCGCCGCTTTGCGCGATGATGGCGACGCCGCGGCGGCACCGCTCGCGCGGCGCGCCCAGCGGCTCGAACGTCATCGAGACGCCGTCGACGAAATTGGTGAAGCCGATGCAGTTGGGTCCCAAAAGCGCCATCCCGCTGGCCTGCGCCGCGGCGGTGATGCGCTCCTGGCTGACGCGGCCTGCGTCGCCCGCTTCGGCAAAGCCCGAGGCGAAGACGACGGCGCTGCGGATGCCGCGCCGCGCGCACGCCTCGACGGAGTCGGGCACCACCGCCTCGGGCACGACCAGCACGGCCGCGTCGAGCCCGCGCGGCAGGTCGTCGATCGATTTGACGCAAGCGTGGCCGCCGATCTCGTCGCGCGTGCGGCTCACGAGATGGATCTCGCCCGAAAAGCCCGACGCTTCGAGATTGGCGAGGACGTTGTTGCCGATCGTGCCGGGATCGGGCGAGGCGCCGACGATCGCGACCGACCGGGGACGCAGCAGCGAGGCGACCGGACGCGGGCTTTCCGTCACCACTCCCGCACCTCGGCATCCGCGAGGGCGCGCACGCTGTCGCGCGGCATGATCCGCTTTTCGGTGCCGTGATCCATCTCTGTGCTCCGGCTGACGTCGCCGGGGACGCTAATCGAAATGCCAGGGCCCGGCAATGATCGGGGCGCGCGCTGCATCGCCCGCGCCCCCGTTGCTCCGGTCTAGAACTGGCGGCCGATCAGCCTGTCGATCGAGCAGCGATCGCTGCCGCGGAACAGGATGCCGAGATAAAGCGCCGTCAGCAGCAGCGGATACTCGTATCCGCCATGCGGTGCGGAGAAACTATAGCCGTTCCTGAAATGCACTGCGAAGGTGATGATGAACAGCTCGACGACCAGCATCGCCGCGATCGGCCGCGTGAACAGCCCGACCGCGAGGCAGAGGCATCCGACCGATTCGAGCAGCCCGAGGAAATAGGCCCACACGATCGGGAACGGAAACCCCATCGGCCCCAGAAGATGCTCGGCAAGACCGGGGGCGGTGCCGTCGACAAGCTTCACCCATCCATGCTCGATGAGGATCGCGCCGGCGGCGAACCGCATGATCGGATATCCATAGGGCGCCAGCGATTGCCACAAGCCCGCGAGGCCCGGGATATAGAGTTTCGGTTCTGCAGTGACGTCGGTCATGGCGTTCCCCAAATCATTTTCTGGCGGACGCAATTATATCGGCGCGCGGCAGTCCGACCCAATCACGCGCGCGTGATTGACCGGCGGTGTCTGCCATGAAATGATCGCGCAACCGAGGAGGAAGAAATGCCCACTGCCAATATCCGCGGCGCCAATCTCGTCTATGACGTGCTGGGCTCGAGCGGCCCGTGGTTCGCGATCTCGCCCGGCGGCCGGCGCGGCAAGGACGAGGTGAAATCGCTTGCCCAACGCATCGCCGACGGCGGATTCCGCGTCGTCATATACGATCGGCGCAATTGCGGCGCCTCGGACGTCGTCCTTGAGGGGGAGGATTCCGAGTACGAGATCTGGGCCGATGATTTGTTCGCGCTGTTGACGCAGTTGCATGCGCTGCCGGCCTATATCGGCGGCCGGTCATCGGGCTGCCGCCTCTCGGTCCTGTTCGCGCTGCGCCATCCGCAGGCGGTGAAAGGGTTGCTGCTGACGGGCATCACCGGCGGCCCGTTCGCGTGCAACCGCCTCGCCGAGAATTATTACGGCCAATACATGAAGGCGGCGGAGCAGGGGGGCATGGCCGCCGTATGCGAGACCGAGCACTGGCGCGATCGCATCGCCGCCAATCCATCGAACCGTGCCCGCATCATGGGGATGGACGTGAAGCGCTTCATCGCGTCGTTCGGGCGCTGGCGCGAGCCGTTCGCGACCGGCGCCTCGCTTCCCATGATCGGCGTGACCGAGCGCGACCTCGCCTCGATCAAGGTTCCGACGCAAGTCATCCCCGGCCACGACCGCACGCACAATCATGCGACCGGCATGCGTGTCGGGGGGCTCATCCCGGGCGCCGAGCTCATCGACCTCATGGGTCCGGACATCGACGCCGATCTGGCGCTCGATGCGTGGGAAGCCAAAGAGGCCGAAATCGCCGCCCTTCACATCGATTTCCTAAGGCGCGCCGAGAAGAAGCAAGCCGCCTGAGCGACGGTTCACGACGCCGCATAGGCCTGATCGGCCAGCGTCCCGGCGGCTCCATACTCGCGCAGCACGGTGGCCGGCTCCTGCTGGACCGAGGCGGCGCCTTGTGCCCGCGCTTCGAGATAGGCGCCCAGCTCGCGCGAGCGGGCGACCAGCGCGCTGCCGAACGCGCGCCGCTCGCGGTCATAAGAAGCGATCGCCGCGACGGGGTCGGGCTCTGCCGCTAGCGCGTCGGCCAGGCATTCGGCGTCGAGCGCGGCCTTGGTGACGCCGGTGCCGACATGGGGCCGCGCGACAAACGCGGCATCGCCCAAAAGTGCCGTGCGGCCTCGGCCGATAGAGGCCGAGGCGAGATCATAGATCGGCTGCAGCAAAGGCTGCGCCGTGAGCGCGACGATGCGCGCGAGCTGCGGCGCCAGAATCTCGGCCGCGTGAGACTTGATCTCGTCGATCACGGCGGCGCGGATCAGCGGCGCCGGGATCGTGGTCCCGTGGCAATGGCCGGTCGCGTCGGTGCACAGCGCCGGAAGCTCGCGCGCGAAATCGACCGCGCGAAACCAGACCCAATGGAAGCGCCTTTGTCCCACGCTGGTATCGGCATGACGGCCCGGCATGGGCAGGCATAGGAAGAGCTCGCCGTCCGGCAGGCCGAAGGTGAAATGCTCGAACAGCTGCGCATGGATGTCCGGCGGCAATCGTGATTCCTCGATCACGCCGCGCCAGCCGACATAGCCCGCATAGCACGGTTCGGCCGCCGGCGAGAGATGCCGGCGAAGGGTCGAAGAGAGGCCATCGGCGCCGATCAGGATATCGCCGGCCTCGCGCCGCCCGCCGGCAAAGACGGCGACGATTCCGTCGGCGGTCTCGTCAAAGCTCTCGAACTTCATGCCGGCGTGGTAGCATCGCGGTGGCAGCGCATCCTTGAGCGGGCGATAGATCCGGTCCCATGCGCTGTTGGTCGCGGGCACGACCCGCTCGCACGAAACGGCGCCGTCGCGATCGAGGCACAGGCGCGATTTCACCCGCACGCCGGCCGACGGATCGAGCGCGATGCCAATGCGGCGCAAGATGCGGAACAGATCGTCGCGCGTGCCGATGCCCGCGCCGCGTTCGGCCAAATCCTCGGCGCTGCGCTCGAACACGCCGACGTCCCAGCCCGCCGCGCGCAGCAGGCCTGCCGCGAAAAGTCCGCCGACCGAGCCGCCGATGATGAGTGCGCGCCGGCCGCTCACCCGGCCTTTTCCATGGCGTCGACGAGGCCCTGGCGCAGGATCTTGCGCGCGGGCTCCGACCCGTCGAGCGGCCGCGACACGCGGTGCTTCACCTTCCAGCCTTGTTTGGTGCGCACGAGGTCCCACCGGTTGGCGCCGACGCGGTGCGCGCGAAAGCCCTTCGAGGTGCCGTGATTGGGCACGGCGACGGGCTCGCCTTGCGTCTGCGGCACGAGGATCTGGAGATAGGAGGTGACGACCGCCGTGTCTCCGTTGAGCTCGATGCGCGGCAGGCCGGCGAAATGGCAGATGCCGCCGGCGATCGCCGCTTGATGCTCGGGATGCTTCACGCCCGATGCGATCGCCTCGCGGCCCTCATTCGCCTTGCCGCCCAAATCCATCACGCCGTCATCGACCCAATAGGTGCGGATCCAATCATCGGAGCCGGTATCGGCGCCCGGCGGATGCGACGCGATGAGATTGTAGATCTCGAGCCGGTCTTCGATCTCTTGGATGCGCTGCTCCAGGGATTTGGTACTCATGAGCGACCCCTCCTCTTCCGTGCGGGACACGCGCGAAAGCATATGTCGGGCCGAGGACGATGGAAAGCGCATCGGCACCGGCTATGATGCCTGGCGCGTTCGACAAGAGGTGAGCGGGATGACGGATTACTGGCTGAGCAAGCTCTTCTACGACCTGCAGCAGCCGGCCGTGGCGGCGGCCTATCGTGCCGACCGCGCCGCGGTCATCGCGCGCTATCCCATGAAGCCCGAGGCGGTCGATGCGGCGATGGCGGATGATGTCGGCGCCCTCGCGCGGCTCGTCAATCCTTACCTGCTCCGCTACTACTTCACCATCATCGGGACGCGTGACGATGTGTTCATCGAGCGGCTGCGCCAGTCCGCGGCGGGAACGCCATCGTGATCGTGGTGGCGGTCGATATCGGCGGGACATTCACCGACCTCATGGGTTTTGACGAGGCGTCGGGCCGGTTCGGCCAAGCGAAAAGCCTGACGACGCCGGCCGATCTCGTGCAGGGCGTGATCGACTGCATCCGCAAAAGCGGCGTTCCGGCGGACGCGATCGACGAGCTGATCCATGGCTCGACGGTGGCGATCAACACGCTGATCGAACGCAAGGGCTCGCGCACCGGCCTCATCGTCACCGCGGGCACGCGCGACGTCTATTTCATCGGCCGCGGCAACCGGCCCGAATCCTATAATCTCTTTTTCCATCGGCATCAGCCGCTGGCCCTGCGCCGCCACACGCGCGAGGTGCGCGAACGCGTGCTCGCCACCGGCAAGGTCCACGAGACGCTCGACCGCGCCGGGGTCGAGGAGGCGTGCCGCACCCTCGCCTCCGAAGGGATCGAGGCGGTCGCCGTCTGCTTCCTTCATTCCTATGCCAATCCCGAGCACGAGCGCGAAGCCGGCGCCATCGTGAAGCGCGAGCTGCCGCGCGCCTATGTCTCGCTCTCGCACGAGATCCTGCGCGAATACCGCGAGTTCGAGCGCACCTCGACCTCGGTCGTCAACGCCTATATCGGGCCGAAAGTCGGCGGCTATGTGCAGAGCCTCAAATCGAGCCTCGGCGCGATCGGATTTCGCGGCGATCTGTCGATCATGCGCTCGAATGGCGGCGTGATGACGCCGGAAGTCGCGACGTTGCGGCCGGTCGCCATGATGGAATCGGGCCCGGTCGGCGGCATCATCGCCTCGGCGCGGGTGGGGCAGGCGCTGGGATTTGCCGACGTGATCTCCTTCGACATGGGCGGCACCACGGCGAAGGCGAGCCTCGTGCGGGACGGGACGCCGACCATGTCGGCGGGATATCACGTCGGCGGCTATGCGAGCGGCCATCCCGTGATGGTGCCGGTCATCGACGTCGTCGAGGTCGGCGCCGGCGGCGGCAGCATCGCGTGGATCGACGAGGTCGGCGCGCTCAAGGTCGGGCCGCAAAGTGCCGGTGCCGATCCCGGCCCCATCTGCTATCGCGGCGGCGGCACCGAGCCCACCATCACGGACGCCAATGTCGCGCTGGGCCGGCTCAATCCCGACGACTTCCTGGGCGGCGAGATGCGGCTCGACGGAGAGGCCGCGCTCGCCGGCATCCGTGACAAGATCGCGGGCCCGCTCGGCACCGATCCGATTGCCGCGGCGCAAGCCATCATCGACATCGCCAACAACAAGATGTCGCTCGCCGTCCGCGAAGTATCGGTCGAGAAGGGATACGACCCGCGCGATTTCGCGCTGGTCGCATCGGGCGGCGCGGGACCGCTGCACGTGCTCGCGATCGCGCGCGAGCTGCATGTGCCGACGGTGATCGTGCCGCTGTTTCCGTCTCATTTCTCGGCGCTGGGGATGCTTTTGGCGGACGAGCGGCACGATTTCATCCGCACTCATTATGGCGATCTCGCGCGGATCGACTTTTCCGCGCTCGCTGGTGTCCATGAGGACATGGTGCGCGAAGCCGAAACGCAGCTTCGGCAAAAGCGCGACGCCAGCTTCGAGATCCATCTCGATCTGCGCTATGTCGGCCAGGAATTCACGCTCTCGGTGCCGGTGAGCCTTGGGCAGATCCGCGCCGCCGATCGCGTCGGCATCCGCACCGCGTTCGACGCGCTTTACGAACAGCGCTATGCGCATCATTCGCCCGAGGAGCCGGTGGAACTCGTCAATATCCGGCTTGCCGCAATCGGCCGGCGGCCCCGGCTCAACTTCCCGGCGCTCGAGTCCGGCCGTGATCCCGTGCCCGAGGCGCATCGCCGCGTCCATCTCGGTGGCCGCGAGGCGGTCGCCTGCCCGGTCTATCGCCGCTCCGCGCTGGCCGCGGATGCGCGGATCGCGGGCCCCGCGATCGTGCAGGAACATGGCACGACGACCGTGCTCTTCGCCAATGACCGAGCCCGTGTCGCCCCGTCCGGAGAGCTGATCGTCGAGGTAGGAGCCGCATGATGGATGAACGCCTGGACACCGTGACGCTCGAGGTGATCCGCAACGCGCTGCCCGCGATCGCCAACGAGATGGCGGCCGATCTGCA
>DATJLY010000361.1:0-7868 GCA_035509095.1 Allostellaceae bacterium
TGGAACGATTCCGGCATCTCGGTGAAAGCGGGGCCGCAGGGCTTCAAGCTGGAGCTCGAATCCCTCTCGGCGGTGCTGACCGGTGCCGTCGAGTTCGACACGCCGGATCAAGTTCGCACCGGCGCGCCCAGCCAGCCCGGCCAGGTCTTTGCGCTCTACGAGGATCACGACGCCGTCCTTGACGCGAGCTTCGCTCAGCGCGTGCCGTTCATCGTCGAGTTCGAGAGCTCGGTGCATGGGCTCGAGGTCGGCGCCGCCGTCGAATTTCGCGGCATCAAGGTCGGCAACGTCACCGACATCCAGCTCGACTACGATCCCAAGACCTCGCAGGTGCGCATACCGGTCACGGTTGCGTTCGAGCCGCAGCGCGTGGTGCGCGCGGGGCTCAGCGCCGACGCGCCTTCGGAGCTCGCGGCGGTGATGAAGGCGATGGCCGACCTTGTGGCGCACGGCCTCCGGGCGCAGCTTCGCACCTCGAGCCTCATCACCGGCTCGCTCGTCGTGGCGTTCGACTTCTTCCCCGACGCGCCGCCCGCCAAGATCAGCTTCGATGGTCCGATCCCGGTGATGCCGAGCGTTCCGTCCGACATCGAAAGCCTCGAAGCCTCGGCGACCGAGCTTCTGACCCACTTGAGCCAGCTTCTGGAGCGCGTCAACAAGATGCCGATCGAGGATGTGTTGAATCAGGCTCGGGAGGTGATGCAGGCCTACCGCGAGCTCGCCCAGGCGCCGGAGATCCGCGAATCGCTGCATTCGTTCAATGACACGATGGGCAACGCCAACAATTCGCTCAAGGCGCTCGACGACCTTCTCGCCTCGGCAAAGACGGGATACGGCAATGAATCACAGGTGCGGCGTGAGATCAGCGACCTGCTGCGCGAGCTCCAGGACACCGCGAAGTCCGTGAAGGTGCTGGCCGACTATGTGGATCAGCATCCTGAATCGTTCATCCGCGGAAAGGCCCGGCCGTGACGAGAATGCCGACCCGGCGCCTCGTGCTGACGGGTGCGGCGCTTCTTGCGGCGTGCCGCTCGCCGTCACCGCGGCTTTACACCTTGGTGGCGCGGCCCGGAATCGTGATCGACCGCAGGCTGCCGCTCGTCGCCGTGCGCTCGGTCGAGATCGCCAAATATCTCGACCGGCCGCAGATCGTGCGCCACAAGACCGAGTTCGAGTTCACCACCTCCGACTACGACGAATGGGCCGCCGGGCTCGACGACATGGCGACCCTGATCCTGATCAACGATCTCGCGCTGCGGCTGCCGCGGACCCAATTCGCCCACGCGGACAGCGTGCTGGACCCCGCGTCGAGCACGCTCGTGGCGGTGGAGATCGATCGCTGCGACGCCGCGCCGGACGGGACCGCGATCCTCGAAGCGCGCTGGGACATCCGCCGCAACGACCAGGCGGGCGCGGTGATGAATGACCGCATCACCGTGCCGGCCGCGCCCGACGATTATGCGGCGCTGGCCTCGGCGCTGAGCGATTGCCTCGGCCAGCTCGCGGACCGCATCGCCCGGGCGCTCAGCGCAGGATGATGCCCCACAGCATTGCGACGAGCGGCTTGTCGGCGGGCGGCATCGGGTAGTCGCCGAGATCGTCCTTGCGCACCCAGGCGAGCGCTTGGCCTTCGCGCGAGGTCGGGACGCCTTGCCACCGGTGGCACACATAGAGCAGCAGCAGGATGTGGAAGTCCGGATAGGCATGCGAGGCGAAGGTCAGCGGCACGACGGCGCCGGGCGCCACCTCGATGCCGAGCTCCTCTTCGAGTTCGCGGACGAGCGCCGCTTCGGGCGTCTCGCCGGGCGACAGCTTGCCGCCGGGAAACTCCCACAAGCCCGCCATCGATTTGCCCTCCGGGCGCCGCTGCAACAGCACGCGCTGCTCCGCGTCGACGAGCGCGGCACACACCACGACGAGCGGATCGTCAGCTCCGGTAGCTGCCATTGATGTCGATATAGCGGTGCGTCAGGTCGCAGGTCCAGATCGTCGCGCGGCCGCGGCCCACGCCGATATCGATGTCGATCGCGATCTCGCGTCCGGCCATGTGGGCGGCGACCGGCCCTTCGTCATAGCCGCCGACGGGCTCGCCCCGCTCGGCGATGCGCACGCCGCCAATGCCGATCGACAGGCGGTCTCGGTCGGCCGCCTCGCCGGCCTTGCCGACCGCCATCACGATCCGTCCCCAATTCGCATCGCCCGCCGCGATCGCCGTCTTGACGAGCGGCGAGTTGCCGACCGCGAGCGCGATGCGCCGCGCGGCGCGGTTCGAGGCCGCGCCCGTGACGGTGATGGTGATGAATTTTTCCGCGCCTTCGCCGTCGCGCACGATCTGCTGCGCGAGCGAGACCATGACCCCCTCGAGCGCGCGCCGGAATCCCCTGAGGCGCGGGTCGGTGGCCGATTCGGGCGCCGGGTTCCGCGCGGTGCCGGTCGCCGCGAGCAGCACCGTGTCCGAGGTCGAGGTGTCGCCGTCCACCGTGATCGCGTTGAAGGATTTGTCACACGCTTGCTTCAGCAAGGATTGCAGCGCTGGTGCCGGGATGGCCGCGTCGGTGAAGACATAGGCCAGCATGGTCGCCATGTCCGGCGCCAGCATGCCCGAGCCCTTGGCGATCCCGTTGATGGTGACGCCGATGCCGTCGATCGTGGCCGTTGCCGTGGCGCCCTTGGCGAACGTGTCGGTGGTCATGATCGCCTCGGCGGCGTCGCGCCAGGCGGCGGCGCTGGCGGCCGCGACAGTGGCCGGAAGCGCCGCCACGATCCGCTCGGCCTTGAGGGCCTCGCCGATGACGCCGGTCGAGGAGACATAGATCTCGCCCGGCTCGCAGCCAAGCGCCGCGGCCGCAGCGCCGGCGGTCGCTTCCACGGCGGCGATCCCGGCCCGGCCGGTGAAAACGTTGGCGTTGCCGGCATTGACCACGATCGCGCGCGCCAAGCCGCGCGGCAGGCAGCGCCGGCACCAATCGACCGGCGCCCCGGGCATGAGCGAGCGGGTGAAGACGCCGGCGATCGCGGTCCCGGGCTCGAGCACGGCCACCATCAGGTCGCGGCGGTCGCGATAGCGGATGCCGCATTCCGCGCTCGCGAGGCGCACGCCGCCGATCGGTGGCAGATCGGGAAAGCGCTGCGGCGCGAGCGGCGAGACCGGTTGTGCCATGCCGCCCAGCTGATCCTTACTTGCCCAAATCCTGGGTTCCCGGGGCCATCGTGGGCGGACCCGAAACCGGAGGCGGCTCGCCCGGGGTGCCGTTCTGAAGCGGCAGCAAGGTCGGCTGGCCCGACGAAATCGGCCCGGCGCCGGTTGGCGCTGAGGCCGACGCCGGCGCGGAGGCCATCGGCGGCGCCGAGGCCACGGGCGCCGATGCGGGCTCGGGCTTGCTTCCGTCGGGGTTGAAGACCTCGATCTTCGCGACGCTCGCCAGCTCTTTCAGCTTTTCGTTGTAGATTTGCTGTGCCATCTGGCGGGCGATCTGCGGCGCCACTTTCTCATAGGATTCGGGCTGGCCCGCACGCCGGTCCTCGACCTTGATCACGTGCCAGCCGAACTGGGTCTTGACCGGCGTCTTGGTGTATTCGCCCGGCTTCAGGGCAAAGGCGGCGTCGGCGAAGGCCGGGACCATGTCGGACTGGCTGAAATAGCCGAGATCGCCGCCCGACGCCTTGCCGGCCGGATCGGTGGTCTTTTCCGAGGCGAGCTTGGCGAAGTCGGCCCCTTTGTTCAGCTCGTCGATGATCTCCTTCGCCTCCGCCTCGGTCGGGACCAGGATATGCCGTGCGCGGACTTCCTCGTGGGTCGGCGCCGCTTTTACATATTTGTCATATTCTGCTCGCAGCTTCGGCTCGGTGATCTCGGTGCGGACGATGCTGTCCATATAAGCGTCTTGCAGGATCTGCTCGTCCGCAAGGGCGATCATCTTCTTGACCCGCGGGTCGTCGGCGACCTTGGCCTTGCGCGCGGTCTGAGACACGAGCTGAAGCGCAATGAGCTGATCGACCAGGCGGTTATAGAGGTCCTGGGGCGGGTTCTGCTGCACCTGGGGGGCCAGCGTCGCGCGCAACGTCTCCGCGTCGGAGCGGTAGATCGGCGTTCCGTTGACCCGCGCGATGACGGGATCCTCGCCCGGAGCGGCCTTGGCCGCCTTGGCGGATTCCTCTTTCTTTTCTTCCTTCTTGTGGCTTTGGGCGAAGGCGGCCGTCGGCACGGACAAAGAAAGGACGAGGGCGGCTATCATTGCGCGCGAAACCATGGGAATCCTTCCGACTGGGCGCCCAGGTCGGGCGGCGGGCGCCATTAAGCATATCGGTTGGGCGGGAACAAGCGGCGAAGGGTCGCTCCACATCCCAGGGAACCTCAATTGACACCCAACCCTGATGACCCTATCTCTTTCCTGCCGCCTTTGCGACAAGGACTGCCCGCCCCGCCATCGCCCGAGGTATTGATGATCGGCGCCCTAGCACGGCGACTGTTTGGCTCCGCGAACGACCGCTATATCAAGAGCCTCCGTCCGCTGGTCGACGAGATCAACGCACTGGAACCCGAGCTCACCGCGCTGTCCGACGACGATTTGCGCGCGCGCACGGAGATGCTGAAGAAGCGCGCCGCCGACGGCGAATCGCTCGATGACATGCTTGTCGACGCCTTTGCGACCGTGCGCGAGGCGGCCCGCCGCACCCTGGGCCAGCGCCCGTTCGACGTGCAGCTCATGGGCGGGATCGTGCTTCACCGCGGGATGATCGCCGAGATGAAGACCGGCGAAGGCAAGACGCTCGTCGCAACGCTGCCGGTCTATCTCAATGCCCTCTCGGGCAAGGGCGTGCATGTCGTCACCGTCAACGACTACCTCGCCCGCCGCGACAGCGAGTGGATGGGGCAGGTCTACCGCTTCCTCGGCCTTACCGTCGGCTGCATCGTCCACGGGATCGACGACAACGAGCGCCGCGAGGCCTATCAGGCCGACGTGACCTATGGCACCAACAACGAGTACGGCTTCGACTATCTCCGCGACAACATGAAGTTCCGGCTCGAAGAGATGGTGCAACGGCCGTTCAACTACGCGATCGTCGACGAGGTCGATTCGATCCTGATCGACGAAGCGCGCACGCCGCTCATCATCTCGGGCCCGGCCGAGGATTCCTCCGAGCTCTATCGCCAAGTCGACAAGCTCATCCCCAAACTCGCGCCCGAGGATTTCGAGAAGGACGAGAAGCAGCGGACCGTCACGCTCACGGAATCGGGGGTCGAGCGGATCGAGGAGCTGCTGCGCGAGTCGAACCTCATGACGGCCGGCACGCTTTACGACATCCACAACGTGTCGCTGACCCATCACGCCAATCAGGCGCTTAGGGCGCACAAGCTGTTCGCGCGCGACACGGACTATATCGTGCGCGATGACAAGATCGTGATCATTGACGAGTTCACCGGCCGCATGATGGAAGGCCGCCGCTATTCCGAAGGCCTGCATCAGGCGCTGGAGGCTAAGGAAGGCGTCACCATCCAGAACGAGAACCAGACGCTCGCCTCGATCACGTTCCAGAATTATTTCCGGCTGTTCCCAAAGCTCGCCGGCATGACCGGCACAGCGATGACCGAGGCGACCGAGTTCTCCGAGATCTACAAGCTCGACGTGATCGAGGTCCCGACCAACGAGCCGTGCGTCCGCCTCGACCATGACGACGAGGTCTACCGCACCGCCGCAGAGAAGAACGAGGCGATCCTCGAGCAGGTGCTGGAATGCCGCGGCCGCAATCAGCCGGTGCTGGTGGGCACGGTCAGCATCGAGAAGTCCGAGGCGCTTTCCGTCATCTTCAAGAAGCGGAATGTCCCGCACCAGGTGCTGAACGCGCGCTACCACGAACAGGAAGCCTATATCATCGCCCAGGCCGGCCGCCCCGGAGCCGTGACGATCGCGACCAACATGGCCGGCCGCGGCACCGACATTCAGCTCGGTGGCAATTTCGACATGCGCGTGCGGCAGGAAGCCGCCGCCATTGCGGACGAGGCGCAGCGGGCGGCGCGCGTCGCGGCCATTCGCGCCGAGACCGATGCGGCGCACGAAGCTGTCATCAAGGCCGGGGGCCTGTGCGTCATCGGCAGCGAACGTCACGAGAGCCGGCGCATCGACAATCAGCTTCGCGGCCGGTCGGGCCGCCAGGGCGATCCGGGCGCGTCCAAGTTCTTCGTCTCGCTCGACGACGACCTGATGCGCATTTTCGGCTCCGAGCGCATGGACGGGATGTTGCAGAAGCTCGGCCTCAAGGCCGGCGAGGCGATCATCCATCCCTGGGTCAACAAGGCGCTCGAAAAGGCGCAGGAAAAGGTCGAGGCGCGCAACTACGAGATCCGCAAGCATCTGCTGCGGTTCGACGACGTCATGAACGATCAGCGCAAGGTCGTCTATCAGCAGCGCCGCGAGATCATGGGCGCGAATGACATCAGCGCCGAAGTCACCGACATGCGGCATGAAGTGATCGAACAGATGATCACGCTTCATTGCCCGCCGAGCGCGCTGCCCGACCAGTGGGAGGTGGAAGGCCTTCACACCGAATGCGGCAGGGTCCTCAACCTCGACTTGCCGGTCGCCGACTGGGCCAAGGAAGAAGGTATTTCGGACGACGCGGTGCAGGAACGCATCGTCGAGGCGTCCGACGCCAAGATGGCGCAAAAAGCGGCCAATTATGGCGCCGACATCATGCGCATCGCCGAGCGCAGCCTGCTGCTGCAGCTCCTGGATCAGATCTGGAAGGATCACCTTCTGTCGCTCGATCATCTGCGACAGGGCATCAATCTCCGCGCCTATGCCCAGCGCGATCCGCTCAACGAGTACAAACGCGAGGCATTCGAGCTGTTTCAACGGATGCTCAATCATCTGCGCGAGCAGGTGACGAGCGTGCTGAGCCATGTCGAGCTTCGGGTCGAGCGTCCGGGACAGGAGCCGGTGCCGCCCCCACCGCCGCCGCCGCGCATGGTCGAGGCGCGCTATGACCCGGCGATCGGCCCGGACGGGCTCAACGGCAATGACGGCAATGGCGGGGTCGCCGTTGCGACGGCCACGGCCGCTGCCGCGTCGTCTTGGGCGCGCACGCCACGCAACGCGGCCTGTCCCTGTGGGTCGGGCAAGAAATTCAAGCATTGTCACGGCCGCGCCTGAAATTTCTCGGGCGCGGGGTGGAAACCGTCGTCCTATGACAAATATTTAACTCTCGGGTAGGGATCGCGTAAGGCGCCCCGGCCGATGCTCGTCCTGAGGGCTCGGATCACGGCGCGGGGCGTGCCGATTGCTGCTGCCGTTGCTCTCCAGGCCAGGAGGAAGGTTCATGTCGTCACCATTCACGTCCCGCCGCCCCGCCGCATCGCGCCTGCGGCCAAGCCTGTTGGCGGCGAGCACGGCGCTTGCGCTTGCCTTCGGGCCGATGGCACTGGCCGATGCTCCGCCGGCGTCCCAGATCGTGCAGCTTCCAACGCTCGCGCCGCTGGTAAAGAAGGTCTTGCCGGCGGTCGTCAACGTGTCGGTGACCGTGAAGGCCGGTGCGGACACAGACTCCGACGACGAGGATCAGGACCAAGACCAGGATAACGGCGGCGGCGACCAGGATCAGATGGGGCCGCCACAAGGCGGCGGCCAATCGCCGTTCGACGACCTGCTGCGGCGGTTCTTCGAGCAGCGGCGGGGACAGATGGCGCCGGCGCCCCACGAACAGCACCTGGCGCTGGGCTCGGGCTTCATCATCGATCCGAAGGGCTACATCGTCACCAACAACCACGTGGTCGAGAACGCCGACAAGGTGACAGTGATCTTCCAGGACGACACCAAGCATGCGGCCAAGGTGATCGGGCGCGACGTCAAGACCGATTTGGCGCTTCTCAA
>DATJLY010000362.1:0-8871 GCA_035509095.1 Allostellaceae bacterium
CCGGCTGCGGATGCGCGCCGACGCCCGCCACGGAATCCTCGATCACGATTTCGTCGACCCGCAGGCGAGCTGGACCGTGCCCGCGCGCGTGATCCGCAACGGCGACGGAACGGAGTTCATGATCACCTTCTTTCAGCCGCCTGGATTCACGGACGCCTTCTTCGACGAGCAGATCAAGCTCGTCGATATCGAGCTGGCGACGCTCAAGGACCTGCTGGAGGCCGCGGCGGGGAGAGGTTGACGGCAGAACGTAACTAGCGTATATACGTACACCGAGATTAAGACCGGAAGGAGTTGGCAAAATCCGCGCGGCGATTATCAATTGTCTATAAATTCCCGCTGGCACATCCCAGGGAGGCGCGACATGGATACCCTCGCTTCGGCTCCGGCTCAAAAACTCGATCTCGACCGGTTCCGGTTGCGGCGGTTCATTGCGGAGCTGCCGCCCGAGGAGCTCGACCGTCATGACGAGCCGCGCGACGTGGCCGTGGTGGCGGGACTGCTCGACGGCAATCCCAAGGCGGTGTGGTTCACGAAGCTCGGCCCCGAGGGCGCCGAGCTCGTGGGGAATGTCGGGGCAAGCCGCCGCCGCATCGCCCGCGCCTTGGGCGTCGAGCCCCAGGGGCTGTTGAAGGAGCTGCTGCGCCGCCTTGCCTTGCCGCCGCAGATCGTCGAGCTGTCGCGCGAGGATGCGCCGGTGCAACAGGTGGTGCTCACCGGCGACGCGATCGACCTGACGCAGCTTCCGGTGCATCTCCATCACGGCAGCGACGGCGGGCCTTACATCTCGGCCTCGATCGACTACACGATCGATCCGCGCACCGGCTGGACCAATGTCGGATTCCGCCGCCTGATGCTGCGCGGCCGCACCGAGACCGGCGCCGACGTGACCGCGCCCTCGGACCTCAAAGCGATCTATGAGGCCGCCGTGGCGCGCGGCGAGCGGCTGCCGGTGAGTTTCGTGGTCGGCTGCTGGCCCACCGATTTCGTGGCGGCGACGATGCGGGTGCCGGTTGACGAATTGGGCCTCGTCGCCTCGCTCCGCGGCGCGCCGCTGCCCGTCGTCAAGTGCGTCACCAACGACATCCGCGTGCCGGCCGATGCCGAATATGTGCTCGAAGGCTATCTCGACGAGCGCGGCCACGTGGAAGGCGAAGGGCCGTTCGGCGAATTCCTGGGTTATTACGGCGGCTTGAAGCGCAACCCGGTGTTCCACTGCACCGCCATCACGCGGCGCAAGGACGCGCTGTTCCAGACCGTCACCATCAGCGGCCGGCACATGGCCAACACCGACACGGCGACGCTCGAGACGGTGCGCACCGAGGTCAATGTCTGGCGCATGCTCGAGGCGGTCGTGCGCGAGCCGGTCGCGGTCTACGCGCCGGTGGCGACCGGCGGAATGCTCTCGGCCCGCGTCGCTTTGAAGCAGCGCGCGGCCGGCGAGGCGCGAAGCGCCATCATGACGATCCTCGGCGGCACCAACGTCAAGGGCGTGTCGGTGGTCGATGCCGACATCGACATCTTCTCGGACGAGCAGATGGAATGGGCGATGGTGACCCGGTTCCAGCCCGACCGCGACCTCGTCGTGATGGAGCGCGTGGCCGCCATCCCGCTCGATCCGTCGACCGGCGGCTCGCATACCGGCGGGAAGTTCGGCTTCGACCTGACCGTGCCGTTCGGGCAGGCGGGGCGCTTTGAGTGGTCCGCGCCCTTGCCGCCGAGTTACGAGGGCAAACGCTTCCCTTCGCTTGCCGCCGCGCTCGCCGACGGCCCCAAGCGCTTCGAGGAGCTGGTGGCGGCGCTTGGCAGCCGCGACGGGCGCGAAGTGGTGCGCCAGCTCGAAACCATGGGCTTGCGGCGCGAGCCCGACGGCCGCTATGCGCTGCCGACGCGTTGATTGACGGCGCGAGCGCACCTCGCCAACATGAGAGAGGAGGAGGAACCGCCATGGCCGAGCTGAAAAAAGTCACCGTCTCAATGATGAATGCGATCCACGATCTGCCGCTTCTGGTGGCGCGGGATGAAGGGTTCTTCCGCGACGAGGGGCTCGACGTCACGATCCTCAAGACGCCGGGATCGGGCCAGTTCACCTCTGATCATCAAGCGCTCCGGGCCAACATCTTCGACCGCACGATGGAGGCGCTTTACGACCAGGGACAGTGCGATCAGTTCCGCATGTGCGAATGGGGCGTGATGAAGCGGGCCGTCGAGTCCGTGGCCGAGCAAGGCCATCGCCCGGCGAAGATCGTCGCGCTGGGTTCCGCGATGTCGTCCTTCGCGATCATCACCTCGCCCGCGGCGCGCATCTACGAGCCGGAGCAGCTGAAAAACCGCCCGATCGCGGTCAGCCCTTTCAATGGCTCGCATTTCACGACGCTCAAGCTGCTCGAGGGATTTCTGAGCCGCGATCAGATCAAGACCACCTTCGCCGGCACGATGCGCGAGCGGATCGAAGCGGTGAAAAAGGGCGACGTCGCCGCGGCATCGGTGATGGAGCCATGGATCAGTGTCGCCGAAAAGCAAGGGCTGCGCGTCATCCTGGAATCCCACTCCACCCGCAGCGAGGCGGCCGGTGACGAGCTTGATGGGCCCACCTTGGCGAAGATGTTCCGCGCGGAGTCCACCGCCGCCGACGCGATCGACCGCGATCCCGGCCGTTATGCTCACTACCTCGTCGAGGAAGCGGGCGGGCTCTTGGAGCCCAAGGACGTGAAGCTCGCGCGCATCCTCAACGCGCCGCCCGAGCAATATACGCGCGAGCGGTTCGACCACACCTATAACTGGACGCTGGGCTGGGGCCTTGTCCCGCCCGGCGCCACGTTCGAGAACACCGTCGACAATCGCGCCTGGCAATGAACCGCCGACAGGTCCTCGCGGGCCTGGCGGGCACGCTCGTCGCGCCGCGTGCCTTTGCGCAAGGCGGCACGCCGATCCGTGTCGGCCAAACGCTCTCGCTCACCGGACCGTTGTCCCAGACCGGGCTCGTGCATCAGATCGTCGGCGAGATCTTCGTCGCGCGGCTCAATGCCGACGGTGGACTGCTCGGCCGCAAGGTCGAGTATGTTCTCCGTGACGATCAGTCAAAGCCGGAGACGGCGCGGACGCTCTATGAGCAGCTCATCACGTCCGACAAGGTCGATCTGATCCTCGGGCCTTATGGGACGTCGGCGATTCTCGCCGCGATGCCGGTCGCCGAGCGCAACCACAAGCTCTTCATCGAGAGCAGCCTGGGCCGGCTCGACCTTGCGTCCTATCCGCTCCATTTCGCGGCGACGACCGGCGGCTATGAAGGCGAGCACACGTTCGCCGGCACGGTTCTCGACGCCTATGCCAGCACCGGCCAAGGCGTGAAGACGATCGCGATCGTCACCAGCAAGTTCCCGTCGGCGCAACTCTGGGCCCAGGCGATGCAGGAGGTGGCCAAGGGCCGCGGCATCACCGTGGTGCAGTACCTTGAATATGACTTCGGAACCCACGATTTCGGCGCGATCGCGGCGCGCGTGAAGGATGCCGATCCCGATCTCATGTGGGTCGGCGCGCTGGGCGTCGACGGCAATCTGCTGCTCGAGGCCGCGGGCCAGCTCGGCTACAAGCCGCGCCGGCATTTCTATCTGTTTCCTTCCTCGGGGCCCATGGCCTTGTTGCCGGCCGCGGAGAACGCGACCTCGATGACGAACTTCGAAGATATCGCGCCCTTCACCTCGAACCCGGCTGGCGCCGCCTTCGCGGCTGATTTCCGGGCCAAGGCGGAGGCGGCGAAGCTCCCTTATCCGCACGCCGATTCACAGGCCGGTTACGAATATGCCGCTTGGCAGATCCTGACGGCGGCCGTCGAAGCGACGAAGAGCCTCGATGATGCGACGCTCGCTCAGTGGCTCGACCACGCCACCGTCGACACGGTGGTCGGGCGGCGGGATTTCTCCGGCAAGTATCACACCAGCGGCAAGGACCTCGAGATGGTCCGTCAGCTTCAGCATCAGCAATGGGTCGCCGTCTGGCCCACCGATCGAGCGACGCCCGGCGCCAAGCTCATCGCGCCATAGCGCCCTGGGCCTTAGCCAGCGAGCGAGCCGCCATCGATGCCCAGCGTGCTGCCGGTGATCATGCGGCTCTCGTCCGATGCAAGGAACAGGACAAGGTCGGCCACCTCGGCCGGCTCGATATAGCGGCCCATCGGGATGCGCCGCATAAAGCGGCTCCGGACGGCGGCCGGGTCGCTGTTGGCGGCGCGGGCGCGCTCGAGCCGCTCGATCATCGCGCTTTCGACGGGCGCGGGATGGATCGAGTTGACGCGGATGCGCCGCGGCGCCGCCTCGATGGCGGCCGTGCGCATGATGCCGATCACGGCATGCTTGCTGGCGCAATATCCCACGAAATCGGCCGCACCCCTGAGCCCCGCGGTCGAGGACGTGACGATGATGCTTCCGCCATCGGCCATGACCGGCAGCATATATTTGATGCCGAGGAAAACGCCGGTGACGTTGACCGCCATGACCTGGGCGAACCCGTCCTCCGGGAACTCGATGAGCGGCGCGGTCGGCCCTTCGATGCCGGCATTATTGAAGAAGATATCGATCCGGCCCATTCGCTCGAACGCCGACCTGGCGTAGGCCGCGACCGAGGCCGCGCTGGTCACGTCGGCGGCGACAACGGCGATGCGATCATCGCCGATCTCGGCCGACGCGGCTTGCAAGGCCGCCTCGTCCTTGTCGACCAACACGACCGTAGCGCCTTCGGCGATGAAGCGCTGTGCCACTGCTCTGCCGATGACGCCCGCGCCGCCGGTGACGAGCGCGACCTTGTCATCGAGTCTCACGTGAGAGCCTCCCGCGATCCGCGGTCAGGCGATCGCGGCGCGCGCGATCTCGTCATCCTTGTCCGTGCCGGCGACGCCGATCGCGCCGGCAAGCACGCCGCCGCGCAAGATGGGGAGTCCGCCGGGCAGCGGCACGGGGGTGAAGCGCGCCACTTTCTCATACATTTCGCGCCGCTCGGGATGGTCCGCGAACTCGCGCGCGAGCTCGGCCGTGGGTTTCTGGAAATTGAGCGCCGTGCGCGCTTTCGCCTCGGCGACATCGGCGGTCATCGGCGAGGCGCCTTCCATCCGGTCGAGCTGCACCAGCTCGCCCAGCTCGTCGAGCACCGCCACCGCGATCTTCTGGCGTTGCCCGCGCGCCCGCTCGATGGCGCGATCGGCGAGGCTGCGCGCTTCGGCAAGCTTCAGCATGGGTCACCCGTGCTGGCTGCGGTAGGGAATCCCGACCGCGTGGCACACGATGATGTCCTCGGCGTTCCCCTGGGTGCGGCCGGCCTCGAGCTTGGCGGGATGGACGCCCTGAACCTCCTTCGCAGGCTGGATGCCGGGGCCGCTCGCGAACCCGCCCACGCAATGATCGAGGTCGCGCATGATGGGGACGCCACCCGCGCCGGGGAAACCCACGCCGCCCGGCATGCCGATGCCGCCGAAAATGTCGCGATAGGCCGCAAACCGTTCCGGCGCCGCGTTCATGCGCTCGGTGAATTGCAGCGTGCGCTGCTGCATCACGGCGGCGACGAAGGCCTTGGCGCGCGCGACGCCCGACGAGGCCGCGGGCGCGCCGTCCATCTTCGAGATCGACAGGACATTGCCGGCGGCGTCGACCACGGCGAAGGCGCCGCACTGGCGCAGCTCCTTGGCCTTGGCGAGCGCCCGGTCGATATACCGGCGCCCTTCCTCGAGCGTGAGCGGCCTCGTGTCGTCTGCGGCATCATCGGCGCGCGGCGCTTCCATCATGGCCATGTGCCCTTCTCCTTTCAGGCCGGAGCGCGTTGCTTCGATTTCTGCTGCGCCATCCGCTCGACGCGGGCTTTCATCTCCGGCGGCGGCCAATCCTCCATCAGCCAGCGGGGCAGGGGATCGTCCGGCCCGCTTACCTCCAGGTTCTCATCGTGGTCGGTCCTGCCATCCGGGAACAGTTCCAGCGCGTGCGGCAGCTCGTAATAGATCTCGAGCGTGTTGCCGTCGGGATCGAGGAAATAGATGCTGCGCTGGTTGACGTGGTTGGTGGCATTGCGGATCTCGACGCCATGCTCCAGAAGATGGATGTAAGCGTCGCGCAGCGCCTCATAGCTCGCCACTTGAAACGCGATGTGGACGAGCCCGATCTGACCGCGCTGGGGGCGCGGCGCCTTGTCGGGATTGGGGTGCTGACCGATGTCGAGCGTGTGGAAATTGTCGCCCAAGGACATGAACACGCCGCCGTGCTCGATATCTTCTTCGGTGACCTGAAATCCCAGCACGTCGCGGTAGAAGCGCTTCGACACCTCCTGATCGGCGACGCGCAGATTGACGTGGCCGATGCACGCGAGCTTCATCATGGGCCGACCCCCCTCAGCGCTTCGCCGGCTGCTGGAACTCCCACGTGTGGCCGGCCGGGTCCTTGACGAAAACCTGGGCGCCGCCGATGAGGGCGCTGGTTTCCTCGTACTTGACGGCGAGGGCGCGCATCCGGGCCTTGAAGGCATCGATGTCGCGCACCATCCACGCGGTGTGGCGGCCGGCCGGCGTCATCCGGGCGTCGGCGCCGGGGTTGTACTCGTCGTCCTTGGCGATGAGATGAAATTGCACCGTGTTGTCGGCATCGCCGAGCCAGGCGCCCGGCACCATGTCGTCGAGCGCCTTGGGCCGCGGCAGCAGCTTCAGCCCCAACACCTTGGTGTAGAACTCCACGCATTCCGCGAGGTTGGCGCGGGTGCACGGAACGCCTTCATGGATGAAGCCGATGAAATTGAAGGCCGGAATTTCGGTTGTCTGCTCGAGCACCGTCGCCATGTGCCATCTCCTTCCCATGCCACTTTGACGCCAAGGCTAGTCTGGCGCCCGAACCCTTGTCAAAGCTTTGAGGGGACGATATTGACAGGCGCCCGGCGGGGACACAATTTGCTGCCCATCCCTCGTCAGGAGCCAGACCATGCCCGATACCACAACTGCCAAGTCCGTCGAGGTCTCACCGATCAAGGTCCGCAAGATCGGTCACCTCGTCTACGAAGTGAGCGACGTCGAGCGCACGGTCAAGTTCTGGACCGAGATCATGGGCTTCAAGATCTCGGATCGGAACGAGTTCGGCATGGTGTTCCTGCGGACGGCATCCGATCATCACACCATCGCGGTCGCCCCCGGCCAAGCCAAGGAGCGGCAGGATCAGGGGCTGCGGGTCGACCATCTGGCGCTCGAGGTCGCGTCGATGGACGAGCTCATCGCCGCCCGCGACTACCTCAAATCGAAAGGAGTCCGGGTGACCTGGGAAGGCCGGCGCGGACCCGGCGGCAATCCGGGCTTCCACTGCCTTGACCCCGACGGGTTCGAGTTCGAGCTTTACACCGAGATGGACCAGATCGACGAGCGCGGCGTGAGCCGCCCGCCGAACCAATGGAGCCGCGTCGGCTCGCTGGAGGACGCCAAGGCAAAGCCGCTGCCAAAGAGCTGGTAGGGGCGGTCCTTGGATCTGAACGGTCTGTGGACGGCGACCTTCTCGAGCGGCACTGACGATAGCGGCGGCGGCGTGGTCGTGCTGCTCGATGGCACGATCCTCGGCGGCAACAGCTCGTACTACTATACCGGCAGCTATTTCCTCGACGGGCCGAGCTTCAAGTGCCGGATGACGGCGACCCCTTTCTTCGGGGATCTGAGCAAGATCTTCGGGCCGATGCGGTCGATCAGGCTCGCTGTCGAAGGCACCGGCACAGCACAGGTCATCATGGCCCAGGGCTTCGCGCCTTCCGAGCCAAGCCGCCGGATCAATATCCGCATGCAGCGGGTGAAGGAATTTCCCAAATGACGGTCCGGCGCGACGAAAAACCCCTAGGAAATCCGAAGATATCCTAGGGGCCCATCGTCAACGCCCAGAGGGCGTTATTTGCATCCGCCGATTTCGCTCAGACCGAATAGTACATCTGGAACTCGATCGGGTGCGGCGAGTGCTCGAAGGCGTGAACTTCCTCGTAGCGCAGGTCGATATAGCTGTCGATGAAGTCCTTGGAGAACACGTCGCCCTTGGTCAGGAAGGCGTGGTCGGCCCGTAGATGCTCGAGCGCTTCACGCAAGCTGCCGCAGACGGTCGGGATGTCTTTCAGCTCTTCCGGCGGCAGGTCGTAGAGGTTCTTGTCGATCGGGTCGCCGGGATGGATGCGGTTCTGAATGCCGTCGATTCCGGCCATCAGCATCGCGGCGAACCCGAGATAGGGGTTGCAGGCCGGATCGGGGAACCGAACCTCGACGCGCTTGCCCTTGGGGCTCGACACGATCGGGATACGGCACGATGCCGACCGGTTGCGGGCGGAATAGGCCAGCAGCACCGGCGCCTCGAAACCGGGAATGAGGCGCTTGTAGCTGTTGGTGGTGGGGTTGGTGAAAGCGTTGATCGCCTTGGCGTGCTTGATGATGCCGCCGATATAGTAAAGCGCGGTCTCCGACAGGTCGGCGTAAAGCGAGCCGGCGAAAAGCGGCTTTCCTTCTTTCCAGATCGACTGGTGGGTGTGCATGCCCGAGCCGTTGTCGCCCTTGATCGGCTTCGGCATGAAAGTCGCTGTCTTGCCATACTGATGCGCGACGTTCTGCACAACATACTTGTAGATCTGCATCTGGTCGCCGCCCGCGACCAGCGTCTGAAATACGTGGCCGAGCTCGTGCTGAGACGGCGCCACTTCGTGATGGTGCTTCTCGACGTTGAGGCCCATCTCGGCCATGGTGGAAAGCATCTCGGCGCGCAGGTCGGCCGTGCTATCGATCGGCGGTACCGGAAAATACCCGCCTTTGATCGGCGGGCGGTGGCCGGAATTGCCGTCGGGGAACTTCTTGTTCGACGAGTCCGGGCTTTCCTCGGCCTCGATCTC
>DATJLY010000363.1:0-3751 GCA_035509095.1 Allostellaceae bacterium
CGACCATGACAACGAAAAGAACCTCCTGCCATTGCCCGAAATCATGCCGGGCGGGGTTACGTTTCCGGTCGCCGAATACGACCACAGCGACGGCGATGCGGTCACCGGCGGGTTCGTCTATCGCGGCAAGGCCGTGCCGTCTCTGGTCGGAAAATACATCTTCGGCGACATCGTGAGAGGCGACATCTTTTTTGCGGATGCCGATTCGCTCGAATCGGGGCACGAGACCACGATATACCGACTCCGCCTCTTTTATCACGGCAAGGAGACGACGATGCGGCAGGGCATCGTCGGCAAGCTCGACCGCGCGGATCTGCGGTTCGGCCTGGGCGAAGACGGCGAGATCTACATGCTCACCAAGCAGGACGGCATGATCCGGCGGATCGCCCCTCACGGGCCCTGATCACGGAAGCCGCATCAGCGGCCGTCCCATGCGGATGATGCCGCCTTCCTTGATGTCTTCGCAGAGCGCGAATCCCTTGGGCGCGAAGAGGATGATGGTCGATCCATGCTGGAACCAGCCCATCTCCTCGCCTTTCGCGAACGCGACGTGGCACGGTATGTCGCTTGCGCCCCGGTATTGCGCGCAGAGCGTGGTGTCGAGAAACCGCAGCCGGATGCTGGCCACCAGAATCGCCGCGACCGGCACCAAGGTCACGGCGTGGCGCGAGCCCGCGAGCACGGTCCGGATCACCACACGCTCGTTCCGGCAATAGAGCTTGGCGACGCGCTTCAAGGCGGCGGGATTGACGTTCCAGGTGTCGCCCGCGATGTAGGTCACGCGCTCGACCGTTGCGTCGCAAGGGGCATGGAACCGGTGATACATGCTGGGCGTAAGCCGCAGCGTGACATAGGTGCCGTCGCGATAGTGCCGGGCGAGTTCGGGATCGAGCAGCAGCTCGTCGAGCCGATAGGGAGACCCCTTCGCCTGAAGCAGCTCGTCGCCGCGAATGCGCCCGTGCGCGCCGACGATCGCATCGCACGGGCTCGTCAAGACACGCGGATCGCGATCGACGGGACGCGCGCCTTCCTTCAACTCGCGGGTGAAGCAGGCGTTGATGCTGCTGAAACGTTGGGTGCGCGCTTCGCTGAGATCGAGATCGGAAAAGCGCCGCCAGAGCGCGATCGCGCCCCGCGCGAGAAGGGGCTGCTCGATCCGGCTGAACCACCCGAAGGCCCGCGTCGCAAGCTGGCGCGGAATCCGGTTCGACACGAGAAATTCCAATTGCTCAAAAAAGGGATAGGAGACGAGTCGCCGGCGCACTGTCATCGACTTGCAAACATGATCGAGTATGGAGGGCCGCGATGGACCCTGCATTCAAGACCATTTCCCTCTACGCGGCGGGCATAGCGGCCTTCACCGCCTCCGCCGTCAAGGTCAAGTCGCGGCTCGACCTGTCGCGCGCGAAGCACGCCTCGCTCGGCGGGCATTCGCGTCTTGCCCGGCGCGTCGCCTCGCTGATCCCCTTTTATCAGTACGACGAGGCGCGGTTCTTCGCGGCCGACGGCGCGCCCGACAGCGTGGCGGCGGAGCGGCGCGCCGGATTCGCCCGGCTCGCCGCGCAATTCCGCGCGCGATATCCAAAGACGCTGCGCCTGACCGAAGAGGCCACCGCCCTCATCTCGGATTTGCAGTTCACCGAATCCTACCGCGTGCCGTTCCAGTTCAGCCGCGATGTCCGCCGGCACCTGCCGGTCGGCGCGTTTCTCGAAGCGTCGTCGGGTGTCACCACGACCGATCTCGACGGCAACCGGTTCTACGACCTGACCGGGTCCTACGGCGTCAATCTTCTGGGATATGATTTCTACAAGGAATGCATGGACCGGGGCGCCGATCGCGTCCGCGCGCTGGGGCCGGTCCTGGGCTTCTACCATCCCGTCGTCGCCGACAATGTCGCGCGTCTCACGCGGCTTTCGGGGATGGACGAGGTCTCGTTCCACATGTCCGGAACCGAAGCGGTCATGCAGGCGGTGCGGCTTGCGCGCTATCACACGCGCCGCTCGCATCTGGTGCGGTTTTGCGGCGCCTATCACGGCTGGTGGGGCGACGTGCAGCCCGGCGTCGGCAATCCGGTGCCCGCGCACGAGACCTTGACGCTCGAGGATATGTCGGAGGACTCGCTGCGTGCGCTGAAAAGCCGCGGCAACATCGCCTGCGTCCTCATCAATCCGCTGCAGGCCTTGCACCCGAACAGCGCCGCGCCCGCCGACTCGACCCTGCTCGACAGCGCGCGGCAGGCGCATTTCGACCGCGCCGCCTATGCCGATTGGCTGAAGCGGCTGCGCGAGGTCTGCACCGAGCGCGGTATCGTGCTCATCTTCGACGAGGTGTTTGTCGGCTTCCGGCTCGCCCGCGGCGGCGCGCAGGAATATTTCGGCGTGAAGGCCGACATCGTCACCTATGGCAAGACGTTGGGCGGCGGCCTGCCGATCGGTGTCGTGTGCGGCCGCAAGCCGCTCATGAAGCGGTTCCGCGAGGACCGGCCCGCCGATATCTGCTTTGCCCGCGGCACGTTCAATTCGCACCCCTATGTCATGGCGGCGATGAACGAGTTCCTGCGGCGCCTCGAGGAGCCGGCGATCGCCGCGCTTTATCGCGATCTCGACGAGACCTGGAACCGCCGCGCCGCCAGCCTCAACCGGCGGCTTGGTGAAGCCGGATTGCCGGTGCATGTCGCGAACCTGTCGTCGATCTGGCTCGTCACCTATACCGAGCCGTCGGCCTATAACTGGATGTTCCAATATTATCTGCGCGCCGAAGGGCTGGCGCTGAGCTGGGTCGGCACCGGCCGCCTCATCTTCAGCCTGAACTACACCGAGGACGATTTCGAAGCGGTCGCCAAGCGCTTCCTCGCGGCCGCTGCGGCGATGCGGGCGGATGGCTGGTGGTGGTGCGGCCCGCGCACCACCAACAAGAGCCTGAAGCGCCGCTTCTTGCGCGAGATTATCGCGCATCGCCTGTTTCCCGGACGGACGAAAGCGATTTAGAGGCAAGCGGCGAGGGTCGACCGACCCGCGCCTCGCCTCGCGCTCCAAGCGATCCTATTGCTCGGCCAATTCTTCGGCGAGCGCGTACCCCTGCATCAGATAGATCGGCGCCCTGTGGTAGAGCATGATGTCGTGGATCGGGTCGGTGAGGATCTTGGTGAACCATGCGAGGCCGGTGATCGCGCTGCGCACGAAGAAGAGCTGAACGGTGCGGAAGACGAGACCACCGATCCCGATGACGAACCACATCAGTCCGACCTGGTGGATGAACTCCGCGTCCGAAGAATGCGGGTGGACGAGGCCGAAGAGGCTCGGCTCGTAGTAGAGCACGAGCGGCGACAGCGCCCAGACCGCGAGCAGCACGACCTTGCGCTTCAGATTGTAGCCGACCTTGACCTCTTCCTTGTATTCGTGGGTCGCGTGGTTGACCGTGTCATAGCCCTTGGGCTCGAAGAAGAAGTGGCCGGCCTGCCGGCTCGTCATCGCCACCATCCAGGCGACGATGGCCGCAATCGCCGGGTCCCAGTAACACACGACATACGAGAAGAGGAAACTGATCGCGCTCAGGAGATGGAGCGATTGATTGACGAAGCTGTGGTGATAGTAGCGATGATCGTCCCACCGTTGCGTCTTGAGCGTCTCGAAAAACTCGTGCATCGCGTCAATCTCCGTTTTCTTCGGATGGGCGCCTGGTCGTCACGAAGCGCGCAGGGCTTGCGACTTTGCGAATCTGAGGAGCGAGAAATGGCCGAACGGCGGCATG
>DATJLY010000364.1:0-12862 GCA_035509095.1 Allostellaceae bacterium
ACGCGGCACCCATGCAGAACCGCGTGGCGCCACCCTCGCCCGCGCGCCGCGCCTCGGCAAGCACCGCGTCGAGATCCATGAGCTTCGACGCCGCGACGCCGGTATCGTAACGCGCGCTTTGCGGACAATAGGCGCAATCCTCGGGACAGCCGCCGGTCTTGATCGACAGCAAGGTCGAAAGCTGCACTTGCGCCGGATCGAAATGGCGGCGATGCACGGATTGCGCCGCGAAGACCAGGTCCGGCATCGGCAGCTCGAAAAGCGCCCGCACCTCCTCTCGCGTCCAGTCGTGGCGGACACCGTCCATCTGGTGGTTCCCTTGCATTGTCATGGTATCGGAGGCTACATCCCCTGACCCTACGAGCGGAAGACCGGCTGTGACATCGCTCGACCGATTTGCGGAACGGAAGCTCGCCGAGCTCGACGCGCGCGCGCTGCGCCGGAGCCTCGTCGAGACCGCGCGCGAGGACGGAATATGGGCCGTACGCGACGGGCGGCGGCTGATGTCGTTCTCGTGCAACGACTATCTCAATCTTTCGCAGCATCCCGCGGTGAAAGCCGCCGCGGCGGAAGCCGCGCTGCGCTGGGGCGCGGGCGCCGGCGCCTCGCGCCTCGTCACCGGCAATCATCCGCTCTATGCCGAGCTCGAACGGCGGCTTGCGAGCCTCAAAGGAACCGAGGCGGCGTGCGTCTTCGGCTCGGGCTATCTCGCCAATGCCGGCATCGTGCCCACGCTCGCGGGAACGGAGGACATCGTCTTCGTCGACGAGCTCGCGCATGCCTGCCTTTGGGCGGGCGCGCAGCTTGCCCGCGGGCCGGTCCGCGCCTTCCGCCACAACGACGTGGGCCACCTCGAGGACCTGCTGGCGACCGAGCGCGCGCGGCACCGCAACGCGCTGATCCTTACCGATGGCGTGTTCTCGATGGACGGCGATTGCGCGCCGCTCGCGCGGCTTGCCGAGTTGGCGGCGCGGTTTGAGGCGTGGCTGATGGTCGACGATGCGCACGGGCTGGGCGTCATCGGTGGCGGGCGCGGCTCCGTCGCCGAAGCGGGCGCGCCGGTGCCGCTGCAAATGGGCACTTTGTCGAAGGCCGCGGGCGGCTATGGCGGCTATCTCTGCGCATCGCGGGCGGTGATCGACCTGGTCGTGACGCGGGCGCGCACGCTCGTCTATTCGACCGGCCTGCCGCCCGCTAGCGTTGCCGCCGCGATCGCCGCGCTCGACATCATCGCGGCGGACGCGGCGTTGGTGGCGCGCCCGCTGCAGAACGCGCGCGCCTTCACACGCCGCGCTGGCCTGCCCGAGGCGGAAAGCGCGATCGTGCCGGTGCTGCTCGGCGACGAGCGCGCGGCGCTCGCGGCGTCCGACAGGCTGGCCGCGGAAGGATTCCTGGTGGCGGCGATCCGGCCGCCGACGGTGCCGGCCGGGACCGCGCGGCTGCGCGTCGCCTTCACGGCCGCGCATCCCGACGACGCGGTCGCGCGCCTGGCCGATCTCGTCCGCGACCGCATCCTGGGATTGACGGCATGAGCGTGATTTTCCTCACCGCGACCGGCACCGAGATCGGCAAGACCTTTGTCGGGGTCGGATTGATCGGCGCCTTGCGGAACCGCGGCCGCGAGGTCGCCGCCATCAAGCCGCTCGTCAGCGGCTATGAGGAATGGAGCGCGCCGGCGAGCGATCCCGCGCGTCTTCTCGAAGCGCTGGGCGCGCCCGCCACGCCGGACGAGATCGCCAGGATCGCGCCCTGGCGGTTCCGCGCCCCGGTGGCGCCCAGCACGGCGGCGATCCGCGAGGGGCGCCACATGGATTACCCGGCGCTGCTCGAATTCTGCCGGTCCACCGCAGACGCCTGCAACGGCGTGACGGTGATCGAAGGGATCGGCGGCGTCATGGTGCCGATCGACGAACGCCATACCGTGCTCGACTGGATCGCCGATCTGCACGTGCCTGCGATCCTGGTGGCCGGCAGCTATCTCGGCACGATCAGCCACACGCTGACCGCGCTTGCGACCATGCGGCATCGCCACGTGCCGGTCACGGCGATCGTGATCAGCGAGACCGAAGGAAGCTCCGTGCCCCTTGCCGACAACGTGGCGGCGATCACCCATTTCAGCCACGGCGTGCCGGTGTTGAGCGTGCCGGTGCTCGAACATGGGATGAGCCACGCGGCGTTCGATGCGCTCGCCGATCTGGTGTAGAAAGGAGTCCCATGCGGGTTGCCATCATCGGACAACAGGCCTTTGGCAAAGCGGTGCTCGAAGCCTTCACCGCGCGCGGCCATCAGGTCGCAGGGGTGTTCGTGCCGCCGGAAGTGCCGGGCGCGCGGCCCGATCCGCTCAAGGCCGCGGCCGTGGAACGTCAGATCCCCGCGCATTGGTTCAAATCCTATTCCGGCGAGGAGGCGCGCGCGGCGCTCGCCGCCATGAAGGTCGAGATCGGCATCATGGCCTTCGTCACCCAGTTCGTGCCGCAATCCTTCTGCACCTTGCCGCCGCACGGAACGATCCAGTTCCATCCATCCCTCTTGCCGCTTCACCGCGGGCCGTCGGCGATAAGCTGGGCCATCATCAACGGGCGCACCAAGACCGGCCTCACCATCTTCCGCCCGTCGGACGGGCTCGACGAGGGATTGGTGCTGTTGCGCAAGGAAGTCGAGATCGGCCCCGACGACACGCTCGGCACGGTCTATTTCGATCGCATCTTCCCGCTCGGCGTCGAAGCGCTCGTCGACTGCGCCGAAGCGGTCGTCTCCGGGCGCGCGCGCGAAGAGACCCAGGACGAAAGCCAGGCGACCTATGAAGGCTGGGTGCGCGAGGCGGAGTCGCGGATCGATTGGGCAAAGCATATCGACCGCGTCTATGACCTCGTGCGCGGCTGCAATCCGGCGCCCGGCGCCTGGACTCCCTATAACGGCCGCAAGCTCTATCTCTTCGATGCGAAGAAAAGCATCGCCCGCACCTTTGGCGCGGTGAAGGGCGTGAAGATCGGTCAGGTGGCCGCGGTCGGCCCGTCGAGCTTCACCATCCACGCGCAAGGCGGCTTCCTCGAAGTCGAGCGCTGCCGGATCGACGATGGCAAGAAGATCACCGGCGCCGAAGCGGGCATCACGCAGGGCACCCTTTTGGGAGCATGACCATGGACGATGCGATGAGCACGGTGTGGCCGGAGGCGGGCTCCTCGCGCGTGCCGTTCGAGCTTTACAAAAGCGCCGAGATCTATGACCGCGAGCGGGAACGCGTCTTCATGGGCGCGACCTGGAACTATCTCTGCCTCGAAGCCGAGATCGCCAAGCCGGGCGATTATCGCGCGAGCTGGGTCGGCGACGTGCCGGTCGTCGTGGCCCGCGACATGGACGGCAGCCTCGGCGCGTTCGAAAATCGCTGCGCCCATCGCGGGGCGCTCATCTGCCACAACCAGGGCGGCAACGGCGCGCGGATAAGCTGCGTCTATCACGGCTGGACCTATGACCTCAAAGGCAACCTCACCGCGGTGACGTTCCAGCGCGGCATCGCCGGCAAGGGCGGCATGCCGCAGGATTTCCGGCGCGAGGATTGGAACCGCCGGCGGCTCAGGGTCGAAAGCTTCCACGGCCTCGTGTTCGGCACGTTCTCGGAAAGCGCGCCGCCGCTTGCGGCCTATATCGGCCCCGTCATCGGCGCGCGGATCGCCCGCGTCATGCGCCGGCCCGTCAAGATCATCGGCACCAACAGCCAGATGCTGCCCAACAATTGGAAGATGTATATCTGCAACGTGCGCGACCCTTATCATGCGAGCCTGCTGCATCTGTTCTTCACGACATTCCGTCTGAACCGGCTTTCGACCGAGGGCGGCATCCTTTTGGACGAGAGCGGCGGCCATCATGTGAGCTTCTCGAAATCCGCGACCGACCGGCCGAGCGCCGAATATGACGCGGCCGATCTCCGCGCCAAGCACGAAGGGTTCCGGCTTGCCGATCCGTCGATCATCAGCGGGAGCGACGAGTTCGGCGACGGCATCACGCTCCAGATCCTGACCGTCTTTCCGTGCTTCGTGCTGCAGCAGATCATGAACTGTCTTGCGACACGCCAGATCGTGCCGCGCGGCAAGGACGAGACCGAGCTCATGTGGACCTATTTCGGGTTCGAGGGCGATGACGAGGACATGGCGCTTCGCCGCCTCAAGCAGTCGAACATGGTGGGACCGGCGGGCTATATCTCGATGGAGGATGGCGCCGTCGGCGGCTTCGTGAGCCGCGGCATCGCGGGCGCGGGCACGGACCGCGAGATCCTCGAGATGGGCGGCCGCGACTGGCGCTCGCAGGACATGCGGGTCACGGAATCGCCGCTCAGGGGCTTCTGGAAGGTCTATCGCGAGCATATGGGGCTATGACGGACGCCGCGCTCCAATACGCGGTGGAGCGGCTCTTGGCGCGCTATGCGGCCGCGATCGACGACGACCGGCTCGAAGAGTGGCCGCATTTCTTCACGCCGGACTGCCGGTACCAGATCATCTCGCGCGAGAATTACGACAAGAAGCTGCCGGTCGGCATCTTCTTCGCCAATTCGCGCGCGATGCTGGAGGACCGCGTCAATTCGCTGCGCGAGGCCAACATCTACGAGGCGCAGCATTACCGCCACATCCTGAGCCCGAGCCTCGTGACCGAACCGGGCGCGGGGTTCGTGCGCGCGCAGACGAACTATCAAGTGATCCGCATCATGCACGACGGCGCGACCATGATCTTCAGCACCGGCCGCTATCTCGACCGCATCGCCCTCGCGACGCCGGAGCCGCTGTTTCAGGAAAAGCTCGTCCTCATGGACAGCCGCCGCGTCGACACGCTGCTCGCCATTCCGCTTTGACCGCGGGTCAGCCCGCCTTGCGCAGATAGAACGAGCCGGGCTCCCGGTCGGGGGTAAGGAACGGCGCCTTCGCCTTCAATCGCTCGTAATGGCGATGGTGAAGGTAGTTGAGGGCGCCCACGATCTTCCATGTCGGGTTGAACGACAGGAACGCTTCCAAGAGATATTGCTCGTTCCAGAACTTGACCTCGTCGGCAAGCCATTCGCGCGGATAGTTGCGGGGCGAGAAGATGTCGTGCACATGCACGATGACGCCGGGGTTGAGGCTCGGCAGAAGCTGAAGATATTCGAACACCACGTCGCCTTGCGGCTTGATCATGTGCGAGGAGTCGATGAAGAGGATGTCGTCGCGGCCGAGGCCCGAGAAGAATCCCAAATCCAGCTCTTCGACGCGCCGCCGGACGACGCGCGCTTCGCTCTCATCGAGCCACGCCATCTCGTAGGGCTCGACGCAGACATGGTCGCACTGATATGCGGAATCTTCCCGGCGATTCACCCGGATCGCTCTGATCGCCATGCGGGTCGAATTGCCGCTGCCGATCTCGATGATGCGCTTTGGCTTCACCGACCGGATGAGCTGATACCAGTACTCGGCGTCGCCCGATTCGAACGAGCCGTTGTTGAAATGAAAATCGAGCCCGCCGCCGCCCGCTTGCGGCACGTCGGCAAGCTCCGCCTCACATGAGAAGGAATCGAGGAGGCGGAGCTGCTCCGCCTCGTTCCAGTCGATGGCGGGAAGATCGCGCTCCTCATGGAAAGGCGGTCGCGGATCGCGGTTGTCGAACTGCGGCTCGTAATAATGCCGTTCCACCGGAAAGACGCCGATCCGCAGCAGGACGTCCTTGCACCGCGGCAGGTTCTGGACCCCCGCCGTGCGCACCAGCTTGAGCAATAAAGCGCACGGCCAGATCAGCGGCGCCAGCACCAGATCCGCAAGACGCGGATGGCGCCGGATCAGCCGAAGCATCGCCAGCCTGGCAGAGAGGACGATTACGGCCGTTCGAGGATGGAGAGACCGCGCCAGCGGTCGATGAGATAGATGAGGCCGCGCTTGTCGACATAGACGTCGTTGCTGCAGACCCGCTTGCCGCTCTTCGAGTCGGGCACGTAATGAGCGACCTCGCGCAAGCTGCGCGGGTTCGCGACGTCGAGCACGCGCAGCCCGTTCGAGAACCACGCGCACGGCACTTCATTTCCCTCGATCGTCTCGATCGGCTGATGGCAGCCGGTCATCTCGGGATTCTGATGCCCTTCGACGCCTTCGACCTGGAAGGTCGAGACGGGGACGGGATGTTTTTCGTCGGTGATGTCGACGGACCAGATGAACGCCGACATCTCCGGGGCCATGGCCGGGTCCATCGGCTGCACGTCCTCGTCCGCGACCAGCATGTAGCGCCGTCCGGCGATGGTGCGGTCGATCGGCACCGCCGAATGGGTGGGCCATGGGAAAGGCGGGCTCCAATCGAGCTGCGAGATGAATTTCGGATGCGCCATGTCCTCGATATCGAGGATGACGCAGCCGCCGTGCCAATAGCTCGTATAGAGCCGGTTGCCGCGCCGGATCGGGTGATGGCAGCGATGGGCATGGCCCTTCCAGGACGGCACTTCGCCGCCCGCCTTCCACTGGCCCGGCATCCACCAGCGCCCGACCTCCTCGGGCCGCGCCGGGTCTTTCAGATCGAGGATCATGACGATGTTGCCGACATAGCCCTCGATCTGCGGCGAGATATAGGCATAGCGGCCGTCGAAGGTGAAACGGTGGACGCCGTTGCCGTCGCATTCCCAATGGCGGATCTGCTTGGGCGCGCGCGGGTTGGAGACGTCATAGATCATGAGCCCGCCGCGGCCCGGATGCTTGCCGTCGGGCGCGCGGCCGTGGTGCTCGCGGTTCACCACCATGATCCCGTTCTGCGCCCGCACCTTGTGCGAATGAAGACCCTCGGGGATCGAGATCTCGGACACGATCTTCGGGTGCTTGGGGTCGGTCACGTCGGCGATGGTCGTGCCGGCCGGCGCGTCGATATGGCCGATATAAGCGAAATTGCCGTCGATCACGACCTGGCCGCCGCCGGCGCAGTCGAGCCACGAGACTTCCTTGATGCCGACACTCGATGCCATTGACTTCTCCTATTCGCGGGTCTGCTGCGCGAGGATCGCTTCATCGCGCACCAGCAGCCAAAGATGCTCGACCTTTTCGGCAAAGGCCGGCGTGTTGACGATGTCGGGACCGGCGCCTTCGGGCCGTTCGATCTCGACGATCTCCTTGATGCGGCCCGGGCGCGCCGTCATCACCGCGACCCGGTCGGCGAGATAGACCGCTTCGCGCACGTCATGCGTCACGAACACCACGGTCTTCGGGGTGCGGCGCATGATCGCCAACAGCTCCTCGTGCATGAGGCCGCGCGTCTGCGCGTCGAGCGCGCCGAACGGCTCGTCCATCAGCAGGATCGCCGGGTCGACCGCGAGCGTGCGCGCGATCGCGACGCGCTGCTTCATCCCGCCCGAAAGCTGCGAAGGGAAACTGTCCTCGAAGCCCGAAAGATGCACGAGCTCGACCAGCTCCTGGGCGCGGCGCTCGCGCTCGGGCTTGGGCGTGCCGATCTTCTCGAGCCCGTAAAGAATGTTCTGCCGCACCGTCTTCCACGGAAAGAGCGCGAAGTTCTGGAACACGACGCCACGGTCGGGACCGGGGCCCGCGACGGGCTTGTCCCCGACCAGGATGCTGCCCGCCTCGACCGGCAGAAACCCGCCCAGAAGATAGAGCAGCGTGCTCTTGCCGCAGCCCGACGGTCCGAGCAGCGCGACGAATTCGCGGTCGCGCACGGAGAGCGAGACGTTGTCGAGGGCGAGCACCGGACGCCGCCGCGGCGGTCGGTAGACATGCCTCACATCGCGGAAGACGATCCGGTCCATACCCTCCCCGATCCCGCTCGTTCGTTGTTGTCGCGGGGCGCGCGCCAGAGTTGCGGGCGAGGCCGCGATTGTCAACCGCGGCCGGGCCGCGCGCGGCGGACCGGATCACACCCATCCCGGTTCGAAATCGACGCCGAACAGATACTGTCCCACCGTCTGGTAGTGCGATCGCCGCCCTTGAAGCTGCTGCGCGAGCGTGTGGATGTCGCGGAAGCGGCGCTCGAACGGATTGGCGTTGAAGACAGCGGTCGTGCCGGCGGCGTCATAGGCCGCGTCGGCCACGTCCTTTGCCTCGCGGATGGCGTGGGTCGCAGCGAGCCTGATCCCGATGCGGCGTTCGAGCGACACTTCGTTGGCCCGCTGCGCTTCGTCCCACACCTCGGCGATCGTGCCCATGAGATACATCCTTGCCGCGCGCAAACGCGCCTCGGCAAGACCGGCTTCGAGCTGGGTCGGCCCGTCGTCGCGCAGCGAATGGCGGAACCCGCGCGGCGTCTTCTCTTTGGCGAGCTCGATGAAGCTGTCGATGAGGCCCCGCGCGATCCCGAGCGCCAGCGCCGCAAAGCCCAACGCGAACATGCTGTAGAGCGAGACGGCGTAGAGATGCCCCAGATCGCGCCGGTCGGCGGGATCGTCGATGCGCGAGACCGTGAAGCGGTCCGGCACGAAAAGATCCGTCACGACATAGCCGTCGCTGCCGGTGCCCTTGAGGCCGATCACATGCCAGACATCGCGCATCTGCGCCGACGCCGATGGGAACAGCACGCGGCGGGTCACCGGCCTGCCATCGGCGGCGCGACGCGGCGTGCCATCCGGATCGCAGACCGCGCAATCCCCGCCGAGCCAGCTCGCATACCAGCACCCGCTTGCGAAAGCGAAGCTGCCAGAGACGCGATAGCCGCCGGACACGATGACGGCGCGCGCGCCCGTGCTGGGCCCCCAGGCCACGATGGAACCTGGATCGGGGAACATCTCGCGCGCCGCGGCGGGATCGAGCCGTGCCGCGATCATCGCCGCGACCGAGGTCTGGCACAGCACCCAGGCCGTGCTGGCATCGGTCTTTGCGATCGCCTCGATCACCGCGGCAAAGCGCACGGGATCGAGCTCGGCGCCGCCCAAGGAGCGCGGCAGCAGCATGCGAAACAGGTCGGCGGCCTTCATCGCGGCGACCAGCGCCGCCGGCAAGCGACGCTCGCGCTCGATCTCGGCGGCCGATGCCGCGATCAAGGGCGTCAACGCGCGAACGCGGTCGAGATGGCTCGGCGCCGGTGCCGCGCTTTCGAGAGGCGGGCTCATGCGCCGCACCCTATCGCGTCACACGAGCGGCGTCCAAGGGCGCGGGGCAAAAGCGGTTGCGCCACGTGGCGGAAGCCGGCAAGGTCGCGTGCATGAGTCAAATCCCGCCTTTCACCGTGCCGCCGCGCGTTCCTGCGGTCGAACCGTCGCTGCTTGGCTCGGCGATCTTCCTGTTCGGCGAATATCTCGCGCGGCTTGAAGCGGAGACGCCCTCGCCCGAGGAAGAAGTTGACGACGAAGACGAAGACGGCGGCGGCGGCATCGAGATCGAGACCGGCGCGGTGCTTGACCTCTTCGCCGAGGAGCTTGGAACCGGCGTTGCCGTGACGCTTACCCTTTATCTGCGGGTGACGGCGCTTTATCGGCTCTTGTCGCGCAGCCCGTCGCTCGCACGGCTGGCGATGGACCAGGAAGAATGGGGCGGCACGCTGACGGAAGACGCGATGGTTGCCGCGGCGCGGCTCGATCTTCACGTGACGCGCAAGGGCGAGGACGGCACCGCCGATTTCGATCCGCGCGAGTTCCGCGATGCCTTGATCAGCGACTAGTCGAGCGCGACGTGCGCGTCTGATCCGCCTTTGCCGCGCGTGTCCGTCAGCATGAGCAGGAGCGGAATGAGGGTCAGCGTGAGGATCATCAAAAGCTGGAACACGTCGTTATAGGCGATCATCTTCGCCTGCTGCGTGATCTCGAAATTGAGGCTCGCGAGACCCGACGTCGTGTGCAGGTTCCAGGCGTGCTGCACCGACGGGATCGACAGCATGGGATTGAAGGGATTGGCGTGCTCGGCAAGCGACGCGTGGTTGATCTGCACGTTGCGCACCAGCACGTTCTCGCCGACGGCGATGCCGACGCTGCCGCCGACATTGCGCACCAGCGAGCTGAAGGCCGAGGCTTCGGTTCGGAATCGCGCCGGGAGGGTCGCGAACGAAGCGGTGCTGAGCGGGACCCAGACGAGGCCGAGGCCGAAGCCCTGAATGATCGTCGAGCCAAGCACCGGCCGCATATCCATCGCGACCGAGTATCCGGTCATGCGCCACAGCGAATAAGCGGTGACGGCGAACCCGACGAGCAGGATGAGCCGCGCATCAAACCGGCCTGTCAGCCTCCCCACCACCAACATCGCTAGCAGCGTCCCGATGCCGCGCGGCGCCAGCACCATGCCCGCCGTCATCACCGGATAGCCCATCACGTCCTGCAGCAGCTCGGGGAACAGCGCCAGCGTCCCATAGAGCAGGATGCCGATCAGGAACATGAGGACCGAACCGGCGACGAAGTTGCGGTCCCTGAACAGGGCAAGGCTCACGAACGGATGGTCGGTGGTGGCCGCGTGGACGATGAAGACCCACAGGCTGGCGACGGCGAGGGCCAGCTCGATCCAGGTCTCGGTCGAGCCAAACCAGTCGTTGGTCTCGCCGCGGTCGAGCATCATTTGCAGCGCGCCGATCGCGAGGCTCAGCATCGCGAAGCCGAAAAAGTCGAACGGCCGGTCCCGGTCGAGCGCGGTCTCCGAGACGAACGCCCACACGCCGGCGACGGTCAGCACGCCGACCGGCAGGTTGATGAGGAAAACCCAGCGCCAGGTGTAGGTATCGGTGAGCCAGCCGCCCAAGGTCGGCCCCAGGATCGGCGCCACCACGATGCCTGCGCCCCACACCGCCATGGCCTGCCCGTGTCGCTCGCGCGGATAGACGTCGAGCAGGATCGCCTGCGACACCGGCACCAGCGCCGCGCCGAACACGCCCTGGAGCAGACGATCGATGACGATCTCGGTCAGGCTTTGGGCGACGCCGCACAGCAGCGAGGAGACGGTGAAGCCGATGATCGCCGCCAGGAACAGCCGCTTCCTGCCATAGCGGCCGGCGAGCCAGCCGGTCAGCGGCGTCGCGACCGCCGCGGCCACGATATAGGAAGTGAGCACCCAGGCGATCTGATCCTGCGTCGCGCCAAGGCTGCCCTGCATATGCGGCAGCGCGACATTGGCGATCGAGGTGTCGAGCGCCTGCATGATGGTCGCGAGCATCACGCAGACGGTGACGAAGCCGCGATTGGCCGGCCTCCCCTCGGCGGCGCTGGCGAAGGAAAAGCTCATCGACCGAAGAACGACTCCAGCTTGATCAGAAGCGGGCTGCGATATCCCGTGTCGACCTCGACGTCGGCGCTCATGCCGGCGCGCAGCGGCCGCTCGGGATCCGGGTCCTCGATCTTGAGGCGCACCGGGATGCGCTGGACCACCTTGACCCAATTGCCGCTGGCGTTCTGCGGCGGCAGCACCGAGAACTCCGATCCGGTGCCGGCGCCGATGCTTTGCACGACGGCCGTGAAGGTGTGGTCGGGATAGGTGTCGATGTCGACCGTCGCCTTCTGCCCCGGGCGCATGTGGGTGAGGTCGGTTTCCTTGAAATTGGCCTCGATCCAGGTGTCGTTCGCCACCAGCGAGAAGGCCGGCGTGGACGCGTTGAGATATTGCCCGACCGGCAGCTTGTCGACGTTGGTGACGGTGCCGTCGAGCGGCGCCAGCACGATGGTATGGAAGAGATCGAGCCGGGCCTGATCGACCTGCGCCTGGGCTTGGCGCACCAGCGGATGATCGTTGGTCGCGATGTCCGGATTGCCGCCCAGGGCCGCCACCGTGTTGGCGAGCTCCTCCTGGGTCGACGCGACTTGCTGGCGCGCCATGTCGAGCTGGTGACGCGCCGCGTCGAGCCCCGATTGCGAGGTGACGTGCTCGGAGAACAGCGATTGCTGGCGGTTGAACTCGGTCTGCTGATAGTTGAGCGTGTCCTGCGCCTGCTTCTCTTCGGCGAGCTTTTCGCGATAGGCTGCGCGCAGCCCGTCGACCTGAAGCCGGGCGCTCGCCAACTGCGCCTCGGCGCGCTCGAGCGCGATCCGGTAGTTGCTGTCGTCGAGCCCGATCAGAGGCTGACCGGCCTTCACCGGCTCGTTGTCGTGGACATCGATGGCGGTGACGCGGCCGCCCACATCGGAGCTGATCGCCACCGTGTCGGCCTGCGCATAGGCGTCGTCGGTCTCGGCATAGCGGCCGGCGGTCAGATACCAATAGCCGCCGACCAGCACGATCGCCGCCGGCACGACGGCCATGAGGGTATAACGCAGCGTGGGGCGGCGGCTGACCCGCGCTCCGGCGGCGGCTCTTGTATCGGTCGCGACGGCCATCAGTTTTCTCCCGCCGCGATCAGCGCGCGCTCGGCGCCGCTCTTCTCGGCCAGATTGTCTCGGACCTGCTGCAACAGTTCCAGGAGGCGTTCGCGGTCGTCGTGGCCAAGGCCCGCGAGCGCGTCGGCGCGAACCTCCGCTCCCACTTCGAGGATGCTGTCGAACACGGGCTTCGCCTTTTCGGTCATGTAGAGGAGCCGGGCGCGGCGGTCGGCCGGATCGGACCGGCGCTCCACCCACCCCGCCTGCTCCATGCGGTCGAGGACCCGGGCGAGCGAGATCGGCTCGAGGTCCAGGAACTCGGCGAGCCGCGCCTGGTTCACGCCCTCGTGCCGGGCCAGAATGACCAGCACATGGCACTGCGCCCGGGTGAGCGAAAGCCGGCGCGCCCGCTGTTCGAAGCGGCGGGTCATCAGCCGCGCCGCCTCGTAGAGCACATAGCCGAAGCTGCGCTCGAAATCATAGGCCACTGTCATAAGCGCCAATATAATAAGCGTACTTACTATAAGTGACCCTATGATTTCGAGGACCCGGATTGCAGAAACGCCGTGCCATCCTTTAGCGACAATTGATAATCGGCGACGCGTTTGCGACCGGCCGGCCTCCCGCGATATCGTACGCTTATATAGTGAA
>DATJLY010000365.1:0-9548 GCA_035509095.1 Allostellaceae bacterium
CCCAATCCGATCGGCATGTCGACCCCTCAATCCGGCGCGAGCGCAATCACATCGAGCGCGTAATGGGCGTTGCCGCCCGGCGCCGCGTTGGCGTTGGCGACACCGACCGCGATCCGCGCCGGCGGGTCCACCGGGAAGAACTCCATCCAGGCGCGATGGAATTCGTGCCGCCGCTCGAGATCGTGGAGGTAAAGCGTCACCTTCACGACATGTTTCAACGTCGCGCCCGAGCCTGCAAGGACGGTCTCGATGTTGCGAAGCGCCTGGCGCGCCTGCTCGAGCGGGTCGTCGGCCATCTTGTTGGTTTGCGGATCACGCCCGCGGATCGCCGACAAAAAGAGGAAGCCGCCGGCCTTGACGCCTGGAACCATGCCTTCCATGCGGCCCGGCGCGTCGGCCGGCTGGGGCATCGATTGCCGATCGATCGCCATGACGACCCGCTTAGCCGCGAACGAACTCGCGGACGATCTTCGCCGTCTCGTCCGGCTTGTCGGTTTGAACCTGGTGGCCCGCCCCCGCGATCCAGTGGAACTTGATCTCGGGGACCCGCTGCTCGACCTGACGCCCGGTTTCCGGCAAGGCGAAGGGATCGCTGTCGCCCCAGATGAAGATCGTCGGAATGGCCTTCGCAAGCGCGGGCAAGGATTTCGTCATGTCGTTCTGAAGCGCCAGGAGCGGGTTCTCGCGCAAGGCGCGCGTGCGCTGGCCGAATCCGCGGAACGCCTCGAGCGCGCCCGGCCGGATGGCGGCGGCCTGGCGTTCGTCGATCAGGCGGTCGGTGATCCGGCTTCGGTCGATGATAAGCGCCTCGAGAATGCGCTTCATGCCGTCGCGGGTGCCGTCGTAATCGTTGAGCGCCTTCAGCGCCTCGGTCGGGCGTTGCGAGATGCCGAGCGACCCGGCGATGGTCAGCGACGAGACCAGGATGACTTTCTCGACCCGTTCGGGATGAAGGATCGCGTACTGCGCAGCCGCCCACGCGCCTTGCGAATTGCCGAGCATGGTCGATTTCTCGATGCAGAGCGCATCGATCACGTCGGCCGTGTGCTGGACGCGGGTCAGAAGCCCTTGCGGTGTCGGCGCGTAGGCATCCGTGAGGCCAAAGCCGCCGACGGAATCGGGCGACACGACGCGGAAATCGTCGCCCAGCCGCTCCATGAGCGCACCCATGCCCGAAGCACCCGACGAGCCCGCGCCGCCGCCATGCAAAGCGACGATGGTCTTGCCGTTATCGCCGGTCTCGGCGTAGTGCGTCTTCACTCCATTGGCCATGACCCAGCGCGAACGGATGACGGAATTGGCCATTGCAAATCACCTCCCTGAGATCAAAGGCGGCGGCTCAGTCGCCGGCCGCCTGAAGCTGCGCGCCGGCGAGATGGCGGCCGAAGAAGTCGAGCGTGCGATCCCAACTCGCGCGCGACGCTTCGGCGTGATAGGCCGGATGCGTGTCGTCGTGATAGGCGTGGTCCGCGCCCGGATAGCTGTAGAACTCCACCGGGAACCGCGTCTTCTTGAGCGCCTCGGCCATGGTGCGGGCGCTGTCCAAGAGGCGGTCGGCTTCGCCCTGGTGGATCTGGATCGGGCATTGCAGCTTGCCGGCCGACGGTATCCGGTCGAGCGGCTTGTCGTCCGGACGTGCCGCCGCCGGAAGCCCGGTCGATCCGTAGAACACGACGGCGCATTTGACATTATTGCTGTTGCCCAGCACCCAGCCATAGAGCAAGCCGCCGCCCGAGCAATAGCCGATGGCGCCGACCCGCGTGCGGTCGATCTCGGGCAAGGCCTCGAGATAGCGCCGGCCGGCTTCGAGATCCGGGATCACCTGCTCGTCCGGCATGGCGCGGAATGCCTTGTTGCGCCGCTCCTCGGGCGTCGTGAAGTCGCGCGGCGACCAGCCGCCGACGCGGCTGTAGAGATCGACCGTCAAGGTCGCGTATCCCGCCTTGGCGAGCCGTCGCGTCACATCCTGGCGATGCTCGATCACGCCCAGATTTTCATGGACCATCACGATCGCCGGCAAATTGCGGCGCGCCTTGGGCTTGGCGAAATAGCCGCGGATATCGTCCTTGCCGCTTTTGAACTCGACCCAGCCGCAATCGAGATCGCGTTCCCACCGCGGCGGCAGCGGAATGATATAGGCTTCCGGCATGATCTCGTCCTCCCTCAGAGCCGCAATTCGGTGTCGAATAGCGGCTCTTCGCCTTTGAGCTTGATCTCGACCCCGTGCAGCCGGCCGCAGCCGGGGCACGCATAGCGCTTGGCCTCGAGCTCGGCGTGGAGCCGGATGCGCGGCCCGAGATCCGACGCGGCCGCGCTCGACTGCCGCGCATAATGCTTCCAGTTCTCGTTGGCGGGCGCGATCACGTGGCCGCAATCGCAGCGAAAGAAGGCATCGCCGCCGATACGCTGAACCGACGCCCGGTCGCCCGCGCGAGCGATCGTTTCGCCCGGCGCGTCCGCGGGCGGCGCGTGATCGAGCCGTTGCTGCTGCGGCCAAGCGAGCCGCGCGGCGCGCATGGCCGCCCGCCGCGCCACGGTCGCGGCTTCGTCCGCCTTGCCGCCCGCGTCGAGGATCACGCCATAGATGTCGTGCGCGACCTCGGGCGAGACGAGGTTGAAATGCACGTCCTCGGCGACGAGCGCGACGTCGCGCTCGATCGGGTCGCCCCAGCCGGCGCCGGCGCTCGGCCCGTTCTCATAGACATCGTATTTCGTGAAGCTGTCGGGCCGCGTCATCTTCGCCGGGTAGCTTTGGAGCTCGCCGCCCGCTTCGTTCATGTCCTTGGGCAAGCGGCCCGCATCGATCCCCGCGCGCACGTTGGCGTTCTTCCTGAGCTTGCGGGTGTTGCACGAGCTTGGATAGCCGCCGAAAAGGCCAAGCGAGGTCGGCGATTCATAACAATGGCACGAGAAGCGCACGTCCATCTTCTCGACATCGTGCAGGATATAGCCGTGGCCGGCGCTCGCCCCGCCGCGATTGCGGCCCGGTCCCGCCGTGTCGCACAGGAATTTGCGGAAGAGGTAGAGAAGCGGCGTGTTGTTCTCGGCGCGCTCGATGTTCTGGAGCCGTATCGCCGGAATGTGCCGATGGCCTTGGGGGCTCAACCCGTCGCGATGGGAATAGGCGCCGCCGCCGACATAGACCATGTCGAGATTGGCGCCGTGATTGGGTTCGCCATATTGATTGAGGCCGGCGAGGTTGAACGTGTCGGGGCCGCCATTGGGCGAGGCCTGCGCTTCGCCGATATATTTGGGGCTGGTGGCGACGAGCTTCGAGAGAACCTCGACCACCGCCCCCTCGACGAGCCACATGGCGCCGATCGGCCCCTGCCCCACCGGCGCCGGAAATTTGGCCGATACGATCGAGCCCGGACGCGCCACCACTTTCATCGGCCGGAACACGCCTTCGTTCCATGGCAAGTCGTAGGCGAGGATCGGCAGCATCCCGGCGCGGATGCCGGCAAGCAACCCGGACTGGGTGCAGTTCATGAAGCGCGGCGCCTGGTCGGCCGATTTCGAGAAGTCGAAGGTGAGGCCGTCGCCCGCCTTCGTCATCTCGACCGAAATGCGATAGAGCTTGTTCTGCACCCCGTCATGATCGAGGAAGGTCTGGGCGCGGTAGACGCCGTCCGGCAGCTCCCGCAACCGTTCGCGCACGGCCTTCTCGGACAGGTCGATCGCGCCGTCCATCACCGAGAGAACCGTCTCGATGCCGTATTGGTCAACCGTTTCCTTGAGACGGCGCAAGGCGACGCGGTTGGCCGCAAGCATGCCCCGGAAATCAAGCGCCATCGGTACCGGCAGGCGCGACATGCCGAGGATCATCGCCATCATGTCGCTGCGGAACTCGTCGTTCTCCACGACCCGAAGCGGCGGCACCAGGATGCCCTCCTGATAGGCCTCGGTCGCTTCGGTCCCGAACAGGCTGCCGACATCGATCTGGTGCGAGCACACGCCGACCCAGGCATAAAGGCGCCCGTCATGGAACGCGGGCGCGACCATGCCGAAATCGGGCGGATGAAGCGCGCCCTTATAGGGATGGTTGACGATGAACATGTCGCCCGGGCGGATGCCAGGGCTGGTCATGCAGTCGGCGATGATGTGCTTTACCATCTCCGCTACCGAAGCGGCGTGATAGAGCACGGTCTTGCCAAGCGTCACGATCTCGCCTTGGGCGCGGAAGATGCCGGTGTTGAAGTCCGTCGCATCGTTGACGAGCGGCGACCCCGAAATGGCCGAAAGAGTCGCCGCCTGCTCTTCGCTGATCGAGATGAGGCGATGGTGGATCACCTCGAAGGTGATGGGATCGACGGCGCAGCGATCGTAATCGAAGATGCGGGTGCTGGGCGCCCTGACCTCGTCCATCTCAGTTCGTTCCCTTCGCGTCCAGGTGGATGATCATGTTGCCGAAGGGTTCGATGTCAAGCCGTTGGCCGACGCCCACGACGACCGTGGTGTCGGGCCGCTCGACAATGGCGGGACCGGCGATCCTCGCCCCGGGACCGAGATCGCCCGAGCGGTAGACCGCCGTGTCGCGAAAGCCGTCACGATAGAAATAGACCCGGCGGGCGGCGATCGGCTTCGCCGCGGCGCGCGGCGGCAATGGCGCCCGGTTCGGCTGCGCAACGGGCGATGTCGCCTCGGTCCGAAGCGTCATGAACTCGACCCCGCCGCCCCGGAGCGCCGAATCCTTGCCGTAGGTGAATTCGTATTTCTCCTGGAAGCGATCGACCATCGAGTCGACATCGGCGGCGGAGAGCGTTCCGCCCGGAACCTCGATCGCCAGCTCGTGCACCTGCTGACGGAAGCGCATGCCCATATAGCGGTCGATGCGCGCACCGGCGCCGAGCGCATCGTGGCATCGCTGCTCGAGCCGGCTGTATCCGTCGTTGAGCGCGGCGATGTCGATGTGCTCGGAAGCGCGCGAGAACCGCGGCGGCGTCTGCTTCCCGAACGCGAGCGAAAAGGAACGGTGACGATCGGCGGTGACGGCCCCGAAGGCGGAATGGCCCGACGCGGTGACCGGGACGATCACGGTCGAAATGCCGGCGATCGAGGCGAATTGATGCGCGTGGGTCGGCCCCGCGCCGCCATAGGCGCAGATCGCGAAGTTTCGCGGATCATGACCCGACCATGTCGTGACGCGACGCAGCAGGTCGGCCATCTTGTGGTTGGCCACCTCGCGGATGCCGGCGGCCGCTTCGTAAATGTCCATGCCGAGCGGGAGAGCGACGCGCTCCCGGATCGCGCGCTCGGCAAGCGCGACATCGATGCTCATCTGTCCGCCGAGGAAATAGGCGGGATCGATGATGCCGAGCACGACGTCGGCGTCGGTGATCGTGGGCTCGGTCCCGCCGCGCCCATAGCAGGCCGGGCCCGGGACCGCGCCCGCGCTGTCCGGCCCGACGAGGAGATGCCCGGCATGAATGCGGGCGATCGAGCCCCCGCCTGCGCCGATCGCCGTCACCTTGATCGAGGGCAGCGCCACGTGGAAACGTCCCACCTCGCGCACCGTCTGCAGCAGCGGCTGGCCATCGACGATGAGGCCGACATCGAAGCTCGTCCCGCCCATGTCGGCGGTGATGATGTTCTTGATGCCGAGTTGCGCGCCGAGCTTTTGCGACGCAAGCACGCCGCCCGCGGGGCCCGAGGTGAGGAGATTGGCGGCCTGAAACGCGGCCTCCGCCGCAGGCAGCACGCCGCCGCCCGACTCCATGATGGAAACCGGCCCGTCATAGCCGAAGCGCCGAACGGATTGCTCCAGCCCGTTGATGTAGCGGTGGATGACGGGACCGAGATAGGAATTGATCGATGTGGTGGAGACGCGCTCGTATTCGCCGAGGATCGGGATGAGCGAAGAGCTGGTGCTGACGAAAAGGTCGGGTGCCTCTTCGCGAACGAGCGCTTCGAGCCGTTGCTCGTGCGCGGGATTGCGGAATGACCAGAGCAGCACGATCGCCACGGCTTCGACTTTGGCGGAGACAAGGCGGCGGATGGCTTCGCGCGCGGCCTCCTCGTCGAGCGGCGCGATGACGCGCCCCTTGTAATCGACGCGCTCGTCGATCTCCTCGATGAGGTCGCGGGGGATGATTGGCGTCGGGATCGAGCGCGCCGAATAATGTGCGATCTCGTGGTCGAGCAGTCCGGCCCAACTCGCCATGCAGCGCTGCATGGCGAGGACGTCGGCGAACCCGCGCGTGGTCAGAAGCCCGGTCCGAACGCCTTTGCGCTCGATGAAGGCGTTGGTCGCGGCCGTGGTGCCATGCGCGAAATAGGAAAGGTCCGCGACGAGCCGTGCCGGCTCCACCCCCAGATCCTTCGCAGCCAAGGCGAAGGCATCAAGGACGCCGCGCGTCCGGTCATCGGGCGTCGTGGGTGCCTTGACGATCCTGATCTCGCCGCCATCGGACAGCATGACGAGATCGGTGAAAGTGCCACCGATATCGGTGCCGACATAATAAGCCATTATGGAACGTCCCCACCCGACCCGCGACGACGCGCGCGCTTCAGACAAGACAGTCTCCCATCCCACTGCGCAAACCTCAAGGGGCCGGCAGAATCCTCTGCACCGCCTCTGCGAGGGCTTGCGAAAATCAACGTGAAGCGTAGTCTCGACCTCTCTTCGATCGCCGATGCGCATTTGACAGTTCAATTGCAATCCTCGGAACGAGGAACGCCGCATGAAAGATCGGCTCCAAGAATTTCCCGGCCCGTCGCGCCGTTCGGCTGCCGATAAACCTCCCTCACGCGGTCATTCGGGTTTTCCTCGATGGCTCGTCATCGCCGCGGCGCTGCTGGTCGCTTCCTGCCGCCAGGCCGGCATCATGGATCCGCAAGGCCCGGTCGGAGCGGCGGAATGGCTGCTCATGATCAACGCCACCGAGATCATGCTGGTGGTCGTCGTGCCGGTGATCTTGATGACGCTTTGGTTTGCGTGGTGGTACCGATCGTCGAACGCCCGCGCCAACCACACCCCGGACTGGTCCTATCAGGGCAGCATGGAGTTCGTGGTCTGGTCGATCCCGGCGCTCGTGGTGATCCTTTTGGGCGGCGTCACCTGGATCAGCGCCCATCAGCTCGATCCGAAGGCGCCGCTTGACGCGCAAGTCAAGCCGCTTCGGGTGGATGTCGTGTCGCTCGATTGGAAGTGGCTCTTCATCTACCCCGAACAGCGCGTCGCCGCGGTCAACGAGCTGGTCGTGCCGGCGGGAACGCCGGTCGCCTTTCGACTGACCTCGGCGACCGTGATGGATTCGTTCTTCGTGCCGCAGCTCGGCAGCCAGATCTACACGATGCCGGGGATGACGACGCACCTGAACCTCATGGCGGACAATCCCGGCGACTATCCGGGCCTGTCGTCGCAGTTCAGCGGTGATGGGTTCTCGGACATGCGGTTCATGGTCAAGGCGGTGTCCGCCGCCGATTTCGACGGCTGGATCGCGCAGGTTCGCAATTCGGGCTCGGCGCTCGACGACCGCGGCTATGCCGATCTGGCAAAGCCCAGCAGCAACGTGCCGCCGGCCACATACCGCTCGGTCGACATGAAGCTGTTCGACCGGATCGTCGACCAGACCGAGCTTGACGCCAAGGCAGGGGCGGGAGACTGAGATGTTCGGCAGGCTGACTTGGGACGCGATCCCGTTCAACGAGCCCATCCCGCTCGTGACCTCGGCCGTGTTGATCATCGTCATCGTCGGCGTGCTGGGCATCATCACGAAGAACGGGTGGTGGCCCTATCTTTGGCGCGAATGGATCACCAGCGTCGACCACAAGCGGATCGGCGGCATGTATGTGCTGCTGGGGCTGATCATGCTGCTGCGCGGCTTCTCCGACGCGATCATGATGCGCTCGCAGCAGGCAATCGCGGTCGGCGATAACGCGGGCTACCTGCCGCCCGATCATTATGACCAGATCTTTTCGGCCCACGGGACGATCATGATCTTCTTCGTGGCGATGCCGCTGGTCGTGGGCTTGATGAATTTCGTCGTGCCGCTGCAGCTCGGCGTGCGCGACGTGGCCTTCCCCGTGCTCAACTCGGTGAGCTTCTGGCTCACGGCCTCGGGGGCGCTGCTGATCAACGCATCGCTCATGATCGGAAATTTCTCGCGCGCGGGGTGGATGGGCTATCCGCCTTTGTCCGAGCTCGCCTTTTCGCCCGATGTCGGCGTCGACTACTACCTCTGGTCGCTGCAGATCTCGGGCCTCGGCACCTTGCTGGCCGGCATCAACATGGTCACCACCATCCTCAAGCTGCGCGCGCCGGGGATGATCTATTTCCGCATGCCGGTCTTCTGCTGGACGGCGCTTGCGGCGAACATGCTGATCATCGCCGCGTTCCCGATCCTGACCGCGACCTTCGTCATGCTGCTGCTCGACCGCTATGTCGGCATGCATTTCTTCACCAACACGGGCGGCGGCAACGCGATGATGTACGTCAACCTGTTCTGGGCGTGGGGCCATCCCGAGGTCTATATCCTGATCCTGCCGGCGTTCGGGGTCTTCTCCGAGGTGATCGCCACCTTTTCCGGCAAGCCGCTGTTCGGTTACCGCTCCATGGTGCTTGCCACCTTGGCGATCTGCGTCCTCTCGTTCATGGTGTGGCTGCACCACTTCTTCACGATGGGCGCGGGCGCCGACGTCAACGCCTTCTTCGGCATCATGTCGATGATCATCGCGGTGCCGACGGGCGTCAAAGTGTTCAACTGGCTCTTCACGCTGTTCCGCGGCACGGTGCGGTTCGAGACGCCGGTTTTGTGGTCCATCGGGTTCATGATCACCTTTGTCATCGGCGGCATGACCGGGGTTCTGCTGGCGGTCCCGCCGGTCGATTTCGTCGTTCACAACAGCGAATTCCTGGTGGCGCATTTCCACAACGTCATCATCGGCGGCGTCGTGTTCGGCGCCATGGCGGGATACAATTACTGGTTCCCCAAGGCGTTCGGATTCACGCTCGACGAGCGGCTCGGCAAAGCCAGCTTCTGGTGCTGGCTCGTCGGATTCTATCTCGCCTTCATGCCTCTTTACGTGCTGGGCCTGATGGGCATGCCGCGCCGGCTCGAGCATATCGCCGACCCGAGCTGGCAGCCGCTGCTTCTGGTTGCCGAGCTGGGCGCCATCGTCATCATGGCCGGCATCTTCCTGCAGATCGCGCAGCTTTATGTCAGCATCCGAACGCGCGAGCAGCGCCGTGACCTGACCGGCGATCCCTGGAACGGCCGCACGTTGGAATGGGCCACGTCGTCGCCGCCGCCGCCCTATAACTTCGCGGTGATGCCGCAGGTCACGACGATCGACGCCTTTTGGGAAATGAAGCAATCGGGGCGAACCGCGGCCGCGCCCGACTATGAGCCGATCGAAGTCCCTCGCAACAGCGCTACGGGATTCCTGACCGCGTTCTTCGCCGTGATCACGGGTTTCTCCGCGATCTGGCACATCTGGTGGCTCGTGATCATCGGGCTTCTTGCCGCCGCCGTGACAGCGATGGCATTCGGCTGGACCGACGATCGCGAGGCCGAGATTTCCGCCGCCGAGCTCGCGCGAATGGAGCG
>DATJLY010000366.1:0-14701 GCA_035509095.1 Allostellaceae bacterium
CGAAGCGTAGTCGAAGGACGCGCCGTCACCGCTTGCCGCGGGCCAGCGCGCGCAAGGCGGCGATGTCGCCTTGAATGAGGGCTTCCTTCTTCGCGCGCGACCATCCCTTGAGCTGGCGCTCCGCCGCGATGGCATCGGTGATCTGTTGGAATGCCTCATGATAGACAAGCAGCACCGGACGCCGCCGCGCCGTGTACCCGTCAAAAGTCCCGTGATTATGCTGCGCCATGCGCAAATCCAAGGAATGGCGCGTGCTGCCGACATAATAAGAGCCGTCAGCGCAGCGGAGCATATAGACGAAGGCGGTCACGGCTGGCGGTTATGTCCTTCGACTACGCTTCGCTTCGCTCAGGATGAGGAAATTTTCATGCCCCTCATCCTGAGCGGAGCGCGCAGCGCGTAGGCGAAGGACGCCGTTACGTGAACCGCGCTTGCGTCTTTGCCTTGATCTCGTCGAGGCCGACGTTGGGAGCGCGCTCCAGCAACGTCATGCCGCCGGCTTTCTTGTCGATGGTGAAGACGGCGAGGTCGGTGATCACCATGTCGACGACATTGGCGCCGGTGAGCGGCAGGGTGCAGCGCTGCAACAGCTTCGGCTCGTCCTTGGCCGTGTGCTCCATCACCACGACGACCTTCTTGACGCCCGCGACGAGATCCATGGCGCCGCCCATGCCTTTGACGAGCTTGCCTGGGATCATCCAATTGGCGAGGTCGCCATTCTCCGCCACCTGCATCGCGCCCAGGATGGCGAGGTCGATATGGCCGCCGCGGATCATGCCGAAACTGTCGGCGCTCGAGAAATAGCTCGTGGTCGGCAGCTCGGTGACGGTCTGCTTGCCGGCATTGATGAGGTCGGGGTCTTCTTCGCCTTCATAAGGGAACGGGCCCATGCCCAGCATGCCGTTCTCGCTTTGAAGCTGCACGCTCATGCCGGGCGGGATGAAGTTCGAGACAAGCGTCGGAATGCCGATGCCGAGATTGACGTAGAAACCGTCGCGCAGCTCTTTCGCCGCACGCGCCGCCATCTCCTCGCGGGTCCAGGCCATGGAAAATCCTCCTCAGCTCCGCTTGCGCGTGGTGCGCTGCTCGATGCGCTTCACCGGGTTCTTCAGGTGCACGATGCGGTGCACGAAAATACCGGGCGTCATGATCTGGTCGGGCTCGATCTCTCCCGGCTCGACCAGATGCTCGACCTCGACCACCGTCACCTTGCCGGCGGTCGCGATGACCGGATTGAAGTTGCGCGCGGTCTTGCGATAGACGAGGTTGCCTTCGGTATCGCCCTTCCAGGCATGAACCAGGGCCAGGTCGCCGACGATGCCGCGCTCCATGACATAGCGCTCGCCGTCGAACTGGCGCTCCTCTTTGCCTTCGGCGATCAAGGTGCCGACGCCGGTGCGGGTGTAGAAGGCGGGAATCCCGGCGCCGCCGGCGCGGATACGCTCGGCCAAGGTCCCTTGCGGGTTGAATTCAAGCTCGAGCTCGCCAGCGAGATATTGCTGCGCGAAGAGCTTGTTCTCGCCGACATAGGACGCGATCATCTTCTTGATCTGCTTGGTCTCGAGCATGATGCCGAGGCCGGCGCCATCGACCCCGGCATTGTTCGAGACCACGGTGAGGTCCTTGATGCCCGAAACGCGGACCGCGTCGATCAGCGCCTCGGGAATGCCGCACAGGCCGAACCCGCCGGCCAGGATCAGCATCCCGTCCTTCAGCAGGCCCTTCAACGCGGCGCCCGCATCCGCATAGACCTTGTTCGCCATCGCTCGCGCCCTCCGGACTTCGGGATAGCACGAACAAGGTTAACACGCTACTTCGGCGGGTACCTCTTGACGTTGCACGCAAAATACGGTATATGGTCGTCCATGAACCGCTGGAGGAGGCCAAGGATAGGGATAAACGGCGCACTGAATTGACGGTCAGGGTCGTCCCGCGGGGCGCCGCCGATTATCAATTGTCGCGTTTTTCTAGGATGGGAGGTCGGCCGGCGGTCCGGGTGATTGGATCGTGAAATGGGCGACCCACAAGGCGATCAGAAGCGCCAGGATGACCAGGCCGATGACGTCATAGCGATCGAGTTGCCGCATGGGTCGGACTATGGCATGGCTCGCGGCAAAGGCAACGCGGCAGGAGGGGTGCGATGCGGATTGCGGGGCAGGCGGCGCTCGTCACGGGCGGCGCATCGGGGCTGGGCGCGGCGACGGCGCGCGCGCTCGCAAAAGGCGGCGCGAAGGTCGCGCTGCTCGATTTGAACGAGGCGCTGGCGCGCGCGGTGGCGGCGGAACTGGGCGGCATCGCGGTCGCCTGCGATGTCTCCGACGCGGCCAGCGCCGAAGCGGCGGTCGCGGCGGCGCGGGACGCGCATGGAGCGGCGCGGATCCTCGTCAATTGCGCGGGCATCGGCGTCGCCCAGCGCATCGTCGGGCGCGACGGGCCGATGAAGCTCGCCGACTTCAAGCGGGTGGTCGACGTGAATCTCATCGGCACATTCAACCTGATGCGGCTCGCGGCGGCCGACATGATGGCGCTTGCGGCGCTCGAAGACGGCGAGCGCGGCGTCATCGTCTCGACCGCGTCGGTCGCGGCCTATGAGGGACAGATCGGGCAGGCCGCCTATTCCGCCTCGAAAGGCGGCATCGTGGCGCTCACCTTGCCCGCCGCGCGCGAGTTTGCCCGCGCCGGCATCCGCGTCAACACGGTGGCGCCGGGCTTGTTCGAGACGCCGCTGCTGGCGGCCTTGCCGAAAGAGGCTCAGGACAGTCTGGGCGCCAGCATCCCGTTCCCGCCGCGCCTCGGCCGGCCCGAGGAATATGCGGCGCTGGTGCTCGCGATCCTCGCCAACCCGATGCTGAATGGCGAGACCATCCGCCTCGACGGCGCGCTCAGGATGGCCCCGCGCTAGGCGCCGCGGTCGCGCGCGGGCGCCACGGCGTCGATCGCATGCGCCATCTTGATGTCGCGCTCGCTGAGGCCGCCGGCGTCATGGGTCGACAGCACGATCTCGACCCGGTTGTAGACGTTGAACCATTCGGGATGGTGATCCATCTTCTCGGCGATGAGGGCGACACGGCTCATGAATCCCCAGGCTTCGCCGAAGGTGCCGAAATGATAGGCCTTGCGAATGGCGTCGCGGTCCTGGACCTCGGTCCATCCGTGCAGCTCGCGCACCGCCTCGGTCCGCGCGGCACCGTGCAGTTTCTCGACCATGCCTGCCTCCTTTGCTGGCACGGTGAGTTTAGGGCATGACCGTGGCGCCGTCGCTTGCCGATCTCGAGGTGCTGGCGCACGAAGCGCTCGCCACCATCCCAACGGAGCTGAAGCGCCATCTGGGCCCCGTCGTGATCCGCGTCGAGGATTTCCCCGACGAGGAGACCGAGGCGGAGATGGGCCTCGACAGCCCGTTCGACCTTCTGGGGCTTTATCGCGGCGTGTCGCTGCCGCGGAAATCCGTGTCGGACCCGCGCCCCGACATCGACATGGTGTTTCTCTACCGGCGGCCGATCCTCGATTATTGGTGCGAGACGGGCGACAGCCTGCCGGCGATCGTGCGCCATGTGCTGATCCACGAGATCGGCCACCATTTCGGCTTCAGCGACGAGGATATGGAGCGCATCGAAGCGGGCGGCTCGCCTTAGAGCAGCGCGCCGACGCGCCGCCTCAGCTCCGGCAGCAGCTCTTCGCCGAACCACGGATTGACGCGCTCCCAAGCGGTCGTGCGCCAGCTCGGATGCGGCAGCGGCAGGTAGCGCGGCAGGAACGAGCGCCAGCGCGCAACCGTCTCGGTCATGCTTTGGCGCGGCTTCAGGTAATAGTCGATCGCATAGGACCCGACCAGCAGCGTGAGCTCGACCCGCGGCAGGCATTCGATCACGCGCGCGTGCCAGAGCGGCGCGCATTCCGGACGCGGCGGCAGGTCGCCGCCCTTGGGGTAGCGGCCGGGATAGCAGAACCCCATCCCCATGACGGCGACGCGGGCTTCGTCATAGAAGGTGTCGCGGTCGGTCGCCATCCATTGGCGCAGCCGGTCGCCGCTGCGGTCGTTGAAGGAAAGGCCGGTCTCGTGGACCTTGGTCCCGGGCGCCTGGCTCAGCACGAGAAGCCGCGCGCTCGCCCGCCCGCGCACCACCGGCCGCGGGCCTAGCGGCAGATGTGGGGCGCAAAGGGTGCATCGGCGCAACTCGGCCAAGAGGCGCGCCAGCGCTGCTTCCGGATCATCCCTTTGACACTGCGGCAAGCGCGTGACAGGTTGGGTCAGATTGTTTTCTCCTGAAGGCAGGGCCATGCGGAAACTCGACGTCTTTCCTCACATCTTCCCCAAAGCCTATTTCGACAAGATGGTCGAGGTCATTCCGAACAAGGCGGCGGTGCGGCGCTGGACCGCGATCCCGGTGCTCTATGATCTCGACGCGCGCCTCAACATGATGAAGGAGTTCGGCGACTACCAGCAGATTCTCACATTGTCCATGCCGGCGGTCGAGTTCGTGGCGCCGGCTGAGAAATCGCCCGAGCTCGCGCGCATCGCCAATGACGGGATGCACGATATCTGCGCCCGGCATCCGAACGAGTTCCCGGGCTTCGTCGCCTCGGTGCCGATGAACAACGTGAAAGCGACGCTCGACGAGATGACGCGCGCCATCGAGAAATTGGGCGCTCGCGGCATCCAGATCTTCACCAACGTGAATGGCCGCCCGCTCGACGATCCGGAGTTCACGCCGATCTTCGAGAAGATGCATTCCTACGACCTGCCGATCTGGATGCATCCGACGCGGCCTGCTTCCTTCGCCGATTATCCGACCGAGAAGCAGTCCAAGTTCGATATCTGGTGGGTGTTCGGCTGGCCTTACGAGACAAGCGCCGCAATGGCACGGATGGTGTTCTCGGGCTTCTTCGACCGCTGGCCCGACCTCAAGATCATCACACATCATCTGGGCGCGATGGCGCCGTTCCTCGAAGCGCGCATCCGGCTTGGCCTCGAGCAGCTTGGCACTCGCGAGCTGGCGGAGCCCGGCTATCCGAAGATCGTGGCGGACATGAAGGCAAAGGGCCGCAGCCCGGTCGACTATTTCAAGATGTTCTACGCCGACACCGCCATCAACGGCTGGTCGCCCGGCATCCGCCTGGGTCTCGATTTCTTCGGCTGTGACCATGTGATGTTCGGCACCGATTGCCCGTTCGATCCCGAAGGCGGACCGATGTTCATCCGCGAGCTGATCAAAGCGATCGACGCCCTCGACCTGTCGGAAGAAGAACGCGACAAGATCTACCACGCCAACACGGAACGCTATTTGAAGCTGAAGCGCTGAGGCTCAGCGCAGCGCCGCCGCGATGTTGCCGCCGTCGACGGTGGTGACGTCGCCGGTGGTCTTGAGCGCGACGGCGTGGTGCAGAAAGGCTTGCGCCACGTCCTCGGCCGTCACTTCGCGGCCGAGCAGGTTGCCGGCCATGTAGGTCGCTTCGCTGACGCCGCGCGCCTTGGCGCGGGACGCGATCATGGCGTCGGTCAGCAGCCCGCTGCGAATGCGGTCGGCATTGACGGCATTGGCGCGGATTCCGTCGCCGCCATAGTCGAGCGCGTATTGCCGCACCAGCAGCAAGGTCGCGGCCTTTGGCAGTCCGTAAGGACCGAAGCCCGGCCCCGGATTCACCGCCTGTTTGGAGACGTTGAACAAAAGCGCGCCGCCCGTCCCTTGCGCCAGCATGACGCGGACCGCCGCCTGCGCCACGTGCTGATGGGCGAAGAAATTGAGCTCGAAGCTCGCACGCAGCACAGATTCGTCGACTTCGCCGATGCGGCCCTGCCACGCGGCGCCCGCGTTCGAGACCAGGATGTCGACGCCGCCGAACCGCTCCACCACTTGGGCGAAAGCGGCGCGCACCGATCCGGCATCGGTCACGTCGCAGGCGACACCGAGCGCCGCTCCGCCCAACGCCTTCGCGCCGGCGCGCACGGATTCCTCGTTGATGTCGAGGATGGCGATCTCGGCGCCTTCGCTTTTGAAGAGTCGCGCGGTCGCCGCGCCGATCGCGCCGGCGCCGCCGGTGATGACGGCGACCTGACCTTGAAGCGGCTTGGCGGCGGCGGTGCCAAGCTTTGCCTGCTCGAGCGACCAGTATTCCATGTCGAACAGCTCGGCCGGCGTAAGCGACTGGAATGCGCCGATCGCCTCGGCGCCGGTGATGGTCTCGATCGCGTTTTCGGCGATGTCGGCGGCGATCGCCGCGTCGCGCTTGCTGCGCCCGAGCCCGAACAGGCCAAGACCCGGCACCAGGATCACCCGCGGCAGCGGATCGAGCATGCGCTTGGGCGGGGTCTGGTTCTCGTTGTAGCGAGCGAAGTAGGCTTCATAGTCGGCGATGAACCGGGCCGCGCGCTCGCGCACCGACTCCTTCCACGCGGCGAGCCGATCGGCTTCGGGCGGCGGTACGATCAGCGGATAGTTCTTGGTGCGGATCGTATGGTCCGGCGTCACCACGCCCGCGCCGGCATAGCGCTCGAGCTCCGCCCCGTTGACGTAGTCGAGGATCTCGGGCCCCGCGCGGAAATCCATGAGGAGGCGCAGATGGGCGCCGTCGATCTTCGGGTCCTTGCGGCTGCACGCGCCGCGCAGAATGGGCGCTGTCTCGGCGACAGCGGCGATGCGGGGCGGCAAGGCGCGGGTCACGAACACCACGTTGCGCCGCAGCCGCAGCCGCTCCTCTGCCATGGTCACGAGCTCGATCATGCGCCGGTAGGATTGATGCGCGCTGTCGCCGAACGTGAAGATGCCGTGCTTCAACAGCACCAGCCCTTCGACCTCGGGATCGGCCTCGTAGACCTCCGCCGCTTTCTTGGCGAGCGCGAAGCCCGGCGGGATATAAGGGACAAGCCCCATGCGCGCGCCATAAAGCTCGATGCAGCGCTCGGCCCCATCCGGCTGATCGGCGATGCTGAGGACCGCGGTCGCGTGCGTGTGGTCGACATAGCGGTGCGGCAGATAGGCATGGAGAAGCGTCTCGACCGACGGGTTGGGCGCCATCGGGTCGAGCAGATTGGCGCGCTGCACGCGTACCATGTCCTCGTCCGTCAGCGCATCGAGGCGCCGCAATTTGAGGAGCGGGCCAAGCCGCACCGCGGGCAGTCCCGCCGGCTCGATATCCGCCATGTCCCAGCCGCTGCCCTTGACGCACAGAACCTCGGCGTCATCGCCCATCAGGTCCGGCATGTGCGTCTTGAGCGAGCTGTTGCCGCCACCGTGCAGCACGAGCCGCTTTTCGCGCCCCAAAAGCCGCGCGGTATAGACCCGCAGCGCCAGATCGCGCCCGATCCCCGCCTTCGCGTAGCCCGCCACCATGGCTTCGGCAGCGCCATCGTCCCAGTCGCTTTTCATGGCGCGCCATCATAGACCGCGCCGGCGGTCCCGCCATTTATTTCCGCTGCTGCCGCGGGCTAAGATCGGCAATGTCAGCCGCCCGCTCCGGGAGATAATGATGGCCCAATCCGCGATTCGCGGTGTCTATGCCGCGGTCCTAACCCCGTTCACGGAATCGCTCGAGCCCGATCTCGACCGTTTCGTCGCGCACGGCAAATGGCTGCTTGCGAATGGTTGCGACGGGCTCGCGCCGCTCGGCACGACGGGCGAAGCGAACTCGCTCTCGATGGCGCAGCGTCTTGCGATGATCGAGGCGGCGGCGCGGGGCGGCTTGCCGATGGCCCAGTGCATTTTCGGCACCGGGTCGTGCGCCCTTGCCGACGCCGTCGCGCTGACGCGAGCCGCGGTCGAGGCGGGCGGCGGCGGGGCGCTTCTTCTGCCGCCCTTCTACTACAAGAATCCCAGCGAGGATGGGCTGTTCGCGTTCTTCTCCGAAGTGGTTCAGCGCGTCGGCGACGCAAGGCTGCGGCTTTACCTCTACCACTACCCACAGCTTTCGGCGGTGCCGATCACCATCCCTCTCGTCGCGCGTCTGAAACGTGCCTATGGCGACACCATCACGGGGTTGAAGGACAGCTCGGGCGATTGGCAGAATAGCGCCGCCTTCCTGCGCGAATTCCCGGGCTTCGGCGTCTTCTCCGGAAGCGAGGAATTCCTGCTTCCCAATCTGCGCGCGGGCGGTGTCGGCTGCATCTCCGCATCGACCAACATCACGGCGCCGCTCGCCCATCCCGTTTATGCCGCGTGGCGCCAAGGGGAGGCAGAAGGGCTGCAGCGCGGCCTCACCGAAGTGCGGCTCATTTTCCAGGCCTACCCGCTGCAGGCGGCGCTTAAGGAGGTCATGGCGCTCATCACGGGCGACGCACGCTGGCGCGTGCTGATGCCGCCGAACCGATCCTTGGCGCCTGCCGATCGCGCGGAACTTGTCCACCGACTCAACGCGTTACCGCAGATGCAGCCGATCCTGCGGCAGGCGGCCTGATCGGCAAGTCATTAAAATTCAACATCTTTTCTTAGCAGATTCGTAACGGGTGGATGGTTCAATGCCACATGATCGGGAGCGGGGCCGGATCAGGCGAGGAAATGCGGCAGCTCAATTCACAGGAATTGCGGCAGATACTGCAATTGCACGAGCGCTATCTTGCGGAAAAGCGGGACGGACGCCGGGCGGTATTGGCCTATTACGATCTTTCGGCCGCCGATCTTAGTGGCCAGGATCTGTCGAACGCGGATTTGACGGGCGCCCGTCTCAACCGCACGGTGCTCAACAACACGAAGCTGCGGAACGCGAGCCTTCTGGGCGCCGATCTGCGCGTCGCCAACCTCAACAACGCCGATCTTTCCGGCGCGGACCTGCGCGGAAGCTGTCTCAGAGGCGCGCAGCTCAATCGCGCGCGGATGAAGCATGCGGACATGCGCAAGACGCTGGTGATGCGGTTCAACGAGAACGGCGCCGCCCGTGACAAGGTCATGGAGGACACGCGCACGGATCTCTCCTCGGTCGAGGCGCGCGATGCCGATCTGACCGGCGCCAAGCTTGGCGAATCATCCTGCGTGCGGGCCAATCTCACCGACGCGATCCTGACCGACACCGACTTCTGCGGCGCCGATCTGCGCAACGCCGACATGACCGGCAGCGTGCTTCAACGCGCCGATCTCTCGGGGGCGAAGCTCAACGGCGCGATCTTGCGAGGCGCCGTGCTGACCGACGCGAAGCTCGTTGGCGCCGAGATGCAGGACGTCGATATCAGCGGCGCGATCATCGACCCGAAGCTGCTTCAGGAGGCAAAGCTCCTGCGTCTCACCGGATTCGACCTGAAGCAGATCACGCTCGAGGATTTGCGCGAGGTGCTGCGTCTCCACGCGTTGTGGCTCGACACCAAAGGCGGCAGCGGGCGCCGGGCGGTGCTGAGCGAGCATGATCTCACCGGTCGCGATTTGCGCACGGCCAATCTCGCGCTCGCCAATCTGGCGCGCGCAGTGCTGCGCGGCGCCGACTTGACGCGCGCGTCGCTTGCTATGTGCGACCTGTCCTTGTCCGATCTGCGCGATGCTCATCTCGACCATGCGGACCTGCGCGGGGTGAAGCTGGTGCGGGCGCATCTTTCGGGCGCGTCGATGGTGCGCGCCAATCTTTCGCCGCTCGACAATGTCGGCGGCAAGTTCGACTTCCCCGCGAATCTCGAAGGGGCGAAGCTCGGCGGCGCCAATCTCGAAAACGCGCGGCTTCATCAGGCGAAGCTTGCGGGCGCCGATCTGTCGCGCACCAATCTCGACAGCGCCGATTTGACGAGCGCCGACCTCAACGGCGCCAATCTCAGCGATGCGGCGGCGGACAACGCCAATTTCGATGGCGCCATCCTCGCCGAGACCCGCGGGATGCCGCAGGTCGCCGAGGCCGACTAAGCGGCCGCCTTCGCCATTTTAATGCAGCAGCACGTACTCGTAGTCGATCGGCTGTCCGTCGATGCCGCGGATAGGCGGCGCGATCCAGCCTGCCATTTTTCCGGGCTCGGTGACCGGCCGCATCAGGCTCTTGATGAAAGCCTGGTCGGAGGCCGAGGGAAGCCACCGATCGCGCTGGGCTTGCCATTGTTCGGGCGTCACAAGGCGGCCCGCGGGATCGACCGGGCGCCCGGCCCAGGCGCCGATCGTGCGCCGGAATCGCGGGCTCGGCAGGGTCAGCTCGAACGCCACCCCGGCATTGGCGATCGCGCGGTTCCAGCGCGCGAGCCCCATGGCGCAATCTTTGACATAGGCGGCGCGCGTCACCTCGTTCATGGCGGTGCGTAGCGCCACGGTCTCGATGCCGTCCGGCGTTTCGATCTCGCGGGTCGCGTCCTTGCAGAGATGGTCTTCGTAGGAATCCTCGTCGGGACGGCCCTTGATGGCGGCGGCGAAATAGGCCGCGGCGTTCGAGGAAACCTCGGCGCCGAAAAGATCGAGCGACGAGCTGAACCAGAAATTGAGGTAGCGCTGCAAGGTCGGCAGATCGATTGCGCCGGCGCGCCTTATCGCATCGGGATCATCCGTGCCGATCGCCTTCATCACCTCGATCGTGCGGTTGATGATGCGCGCGATGCCGGTATCGCCGACGAACATATGGTGCGCTTCCTCGCGCAGCATGAAGCGGCAGGTGCGCGACAAGGGATCGAACGCGCTTTCGGCAAGGCTCTTCAGTTGGAACTTGCCGTCGCGGTCGGTGAAATAGGTGAACATGAAGAAGGCGAGCCAATCTTCGATCGGCTCGTTGAAGGTGGACAGGATGCGCGGCTTGTCGGCGTCGCCCGAATGACGCGCGAGCATCTCTTCCGCTTCCTCGCGCCCGTCGCGGCCGAAATAGGCGTGGAGCAAATAGACCATCGCCCACAAATGGCGACCTTCCTCGACATTCACCTGGAACAGATTGCGCAGGTCGTAAAGCGACGGCGCGGTATGGCCCAGAAGCCGCTGCTGCTCGACCGAGGCGGGCTCGGTGTCGCCTTGCGTGACGATGAGGCGGCGCAACGTTGCGCGATGCTCGCCGGGCACCTGCTGCCAGGCGGGCTTGCCCATCTCGTCGCCGAAGCCGATGCGGCGGTCGGCCACCGGCTCGGCGAGGAAAATGCCCCAGCGATAGTCCGGCATCTTCACCCGGCCGAACGTCGCCCACCCCTTGGTGTCGACCGACATGGCGGTGCGCAGATAGATTTCCGCGGCAAGGAAATCCGTGGGCCCAAGCTCGCGCCACCAGTCGAGGAAGCGCGGCTGCCAATGTTCGAGCGCCCGCTGCAAGGTGCGGTTGCCGGAAAGGTCGACATTGTTGGGGATGCGTTCCTGGTAATCGATCGCCATGGCGTTAGACCCTTTCCCGATCGAAGCGCGGCCGCGATCCGCTGCCGAAGAGTTTCAGGGCGCCCTCCGGTCCGACCGCGTTGGGCCGGCCGAAAATCCAGTTCTGCCAGGCGGTCAGACGGCCGAAGATCCGCGTCTCCGTCGTCTCGCGCCCGGCAAAGCGCAAATTCGCTTCAAGCCCCGTGAGCGCGTCGGGCGACAGGCTCGCGCGCTCCTCGACGGCAAGACGCAGCTCTTCGTCCCAGTCGAGCTCGTCGGGCGCAAAGGTGACGAGGCCAAGCTCGAGCGCGGCCGCTGCGTCGAGCTTTTCGCCGACATGCTGCTCGGCATGCCTCACGGCGTCGGTATCGCCCGCGAACCGGTTCATGAGCCGCGTCGCGCCGTTCACCATCTCGAGCCCCGCGACGTTGGACGCGCCGAGCGCGATCCGCGGGGCGTCGTCGCCCTCGGCATCGAGCATGTAGGCGCGATCGGCCGCAAACAAAAGCTCGGCAAGAACGCCGGCAAAGCACGATCCCCGGTCGACAATGGCAAAGAGGCTGCGGGAGGTGACGTCGAGCCGCTGCAAGGTCCGGCGCAGATACCCCATCGCCTCGCCCACGAACCAGGCGTCGCCTGCCGCCGCGTCGACGGCAAGGACGGCGTCGATCGAGCCGCGCGTGCGAAGGAGCCACGTGCCGAGCTCCGGCTCGTTCGTGCGCAGCATGAGGATCGCGTCGTCAAGCTCGCGCGCCATCGCAAGCGGCCACCATCGCGCGCCTTGGTCCGGGCTTGTCGTTTCGCCGTCCGGCCCGAGAATGGTCACGGTCGCGGTGCGGGCCGCCCGGTCGAACGCCACGTCGACAGTGCCGTAGTGATAGCCCGTCTCGTCGATGCGCCGGTCGAGCGGGATCAGCGCGATGCCTCTTGCCTCGGCCGGCCGGCCGCTTGCCGCCGCGAGCGCGCGAGCGCGTTCGGCAACCGCCGCCGGAAAGCGCGCGGGCGGCGCGGAAAAATCGATGAGGCCCCAGGCCTTGGCGCGATCGGCGCGGACGCCTTCGGCGGTGGTGCAAAACGCGTCGGCAAGATCGCGCCGCACCCGCCGCTTGTCGATGACCCGCGTCAATCCCCCGGTACCCGGCAACACGCCCAGAAGCGGCACTTCGGGCAGGCTGATGGTGGTCGAGCGGTCGTCCACCATCGCGATCTCGTCGCAGGCGAGCGCCAGCTCATAACCGCCGCCGGCACAAGCCCCGTTCACAGCGGCCAGGAATTTGAGACCGCCGCGGCGGCTCGAATCCTCCATCCCGTTGCGGGTCTCGTTGGTGAATTTGCAGAAAGTCACCTTCGCCGCGTGCGTGGACTGACCCAGCATGTAGATGTTGGCGCCGGCGCAGAACATGCGCTCCTTGCCGCTCGTGATCACCACGGCGCCGACTTGGGGATGCTCGAACCGGATCCGGTTCAACGCGTCGTTCAGCTCGATGTCGACGCCCAGATCATAGGAATTGAGCTTGAGCTTGTAGCCGGGCGCGATCCCGCCATCCTCGGCGACGTCGAGCAGCAGGGTCGCGACGCGCCCGTCTATAGCGAGGCGCCAGTGCTTGTATCGTTCCGGCTCGGTATCGAAGGTGATCATCGCTTCCTGCCCGGACGTGATGGCGCAGTATAGCTTGCGGCGCGGCGATGGCACCTCGTTGGCGCGCGCCCGATTCTGGTCTATCTATCGCCCGCGAAAGGGAGCGGATATGGCGCTGTCACGGCGAGCGATCTCACTGGGCGATCTCGACATCGAGTATTTCGAAGGCGGAGAGGGGCGGCCGCTCCTCTACTTGCACGATCTTCTGGGGCTTGATCCGCGAATGCCGGCGCTCGACCGCTTGACGCAGCGCTTTCATGTGATCGCTCCGGTCAATCCGGGGTTCGGCACCACTGATCCGCCGATGTGGCTCAATTCGGTCGATGATTTCGCGCACGCGCATCTTGCGCTGGTGCGCCGGCTCGAAATCCGTGACGCCGTTCTTGTGGGTGCGTCGCTGGGCGCGTGGGTCGCCGCCGAAATGGCGACCAAGTCGACCCATTTCCTGCGCCATCTCGTCCTCGTCGCGCCGTTCGGGATCAAGGTGGGGCCGGTCGATCGGCTCGACATCCCCGATCTCTTCGCCATGCCGCAGGCGGAGCTCGACCGGCGCCTCTTCGCGAAGCCCGAGACCTGGAGGCTCGATCCCGCGACCAAGTCCGATGCAGAGCTTGAATGCATCGCGCGCGGGCAGTCGACCTTGGCGCTCGTGGGGTGGGAGCCTTACCTGCACAATCCCAAGCTCAAGCACCGTCTCGGCACGATCGACCGGCCGACCTTGGTGTTGCGCGGCCCCCATGACGGGATCGTTTCGGAGGACCTCGCCGCGAGCTTCTCGCGCCTCATTCCGGGCGCGCGGTTCGAGGCCCTTGCCGACGCCGCGCATCTTCCGCTTTTGGAGCAGGCGGACCGCACGGTCGCGCGCATTGTCGAATTCGTCGGGTGATTGGGGAGACCATCCATGCAGCTTTGGCATTTCTCCGAAGGCGCCTATCCGTTCCTGCCGCCGGAGCACGACTACACATCCGTCCGCGTCACGCTTCCCAATTCCGTCTACGATCCCAAGGTCGGCGCCGACCTCTATCACCGCTTCATCGATGAATGGCTCTATGCCGACGAGGAAGGGCTCGACATTCAGATCAACGAGCATCACCAGACGCCGACCTGCGTCGATCCGGCGGCCCCGATCATCCTCGGCATACTCGCGCGGCAGACCAAGCGCGCGCGGCTCTTGATCCTCGGCAATCCGATTGGCAACCGAACCCAGCCGATCCGCGTCGCCGAAGAGATGGCGATGGTGGACGTGATGTCGCGCGGCCGGCTCGAATGCGGTTTCGTGCGCAGCGTCCCTTACGAAATCTCAGCCGGAAACAGCAACCCGGTGCGTCTCTTCGAGCGCATGTGGGAAGCGCACGATCTGATCGTGAAGGCGTGGACGCACCATGACGGCCCGTTCTCGTTCGAGGGGCAGTTCTTCCATCACCGCATGGTCAATATCTGGCCGCGCCCTTATCAGCAGCCGCATCCGCCGATCTGGGTCGCCTCGACGAGCCAGCATGGCGTCACGCATGTCGGCGAGAAGGGCTACAATCTCGGTACCTTCTTCGTGGGCCATGTCGAGGCGAAGAAGATTTTTCAGGCCTATCGCAACGGATGGCGCAAGGCCGGCCGTCCCGAGCCCGTGCCGTTCCATCGCTTGGGCTATGCCTGCCTCGTCTATACCGGCGATACCGACGAGGAGGGGTTTGCCGGCGGTCGCAAGCTCACCTGGTATTTGAGCCACAACAAGATCCCGCTGCATTTCCGGAACCCGCCCGGATATCTGCCGCCGGCGGCGAACGTCCAGGTGCTGCGAAAGGGCACGATCGGCCGGCCCGACGACTATGTGCCCGATCTCGAC